>JAGBYC010000023.1 GCA_017628935.1 Clostridia bacterium
CGGTTGCCACCACAACCAAAAACTAAATAAAGTTTGTTATTACAAAAAGTTTTTACAGTGTTTAGTAGTTTTTCAAGTCCGTCGGGCGTGTGCGCGTAGTCAACGAAAATGTCTGCACCGTTATAATTTTCAACAAATTCTAACCTACCTTTAACGCTTTTCATTTCGTTTACAGCGTCAATACACGTTGACAAACTAACGCCAAGCAAACACGCCGTTGTTATTGAAGATAGCACGTTATACACGTTAAACTCGCCTAATAGTTTGGTTTTTACCTCACCTATGTCGTCAAAAGCGTTAACTAAATACTGTGTATTAGCGCTTGAAACGTTTAAATTTATAGCAAAAACGTCACTTGGCTCGTAAATTCCGTAAGTTAACGTTGGAACGGCGTTTGAAAACACAATTTCGCGTCCACTTCTATCATCAACGTTAACTACTGCGCTTTTAGTGTGCTTTATTGTAAACACGCTAAGTTTTACCTTTTTATATTCTTCGAAATTAGAAAAATAGTCTAAATGGTCTTGAGTGCAATTTGTAAAAATAAGCGTTTCGAATTTAACATCATTTGCCCTATATTGATAAATGGCGTGAGCAGAAAGTTCCATAATCACGTAATTTACGCCTACCGTAGCCATTTCACCGATAATTTTGTATAGATATATAGCGTCTGGCGTAGTTAACGACGGCTCGATTTTAACGTTTTTATAGTAAATTCCTAACGTACCTATTACACCAACGCTAAAGCCACTTTTTTCTAAAATATTTTTTAAAATATAAGTGGTGCTTGTTTTACCGTTTGTGCCTACTACACCTATAATTTTTATGCCGTTTTTTATAGGATTATAAAATTTATAAGCAAGTTTACTAATAACTTTGCGAATATTTTTAACGGTAATTACGTTAGCAAGGTCACTATGCGTATCACTAATAACTAATTTTGCTCCGTTATTAAAAGCCTCGGCAATATAGTCGTTACCATTGTGCGACGTACCTTTTACGGCAAAAAATACGCTACCTGACGTAACTTCAACGCTACTAACGGTTAAATTTGTAACTTTACAATTAAAATTATTAACTTTTCCTACGTATTTTACACCTTCTAACAGTTTTGAAATTGTCATACTAACCTACTAATTTTTTTTGCTTTTATAATGCCTTCGAAAATTTCTTTGCAAAGTGGTGCCGCCACCGTTGAGCCGTAAGTTCCACCAACCGGCTCGTCAACGATAACTAAACAAATGTATTTCGGGTTATCGTACGGAAAAAAGCCTATAAAACTCATAACGTACTTACCTTGCGCAATTTTACCGTCTACGTACTTTTGCGCCGTACCCGTTTTACCACCAACGCCGTAACCGTCGATATACGACTGCTTGCCAGAACCTTCCCTAACAACCTTTTCTAAATACTTTGCTATAACCGACGACGTTTTTTCACTTATAGACGTGCCGTTTATTTTAGTTTCAGTTTTAACGGATAATTCGCCGTTAGTTGAATAAATTTCTTTAACAAGACGTGGTGCGTATAGCGTTCCACCGTTAATTGCACTTGAAGTTGCAGTTATTAACTGAATAGGCGTACACGCTAACGTTTGCCCGAATGAAATTCTTGCAAGGTCGGCAGTTTGTATAGCCTCTTTAGGTAAAATCATGCCTTGAGCCTCACCGTTTAAGTCAATACCCGTTACTTTACCGTAACCAAACTTTGTAAGATAGTTATAAAAGGTATCTTTGCCAAGGCTTACTGCAATATCTACAAAAACTGGGTTACAACTGTTGTTTAACGCGTCTGAAAGCGTTTGATTACTATGATTTCCGTTTTTGTGTTGCGACCAGCATTTAATTTTTGAACCTTCTACTACGCGATATCTTCCACCACTATAAACGTAATTTAATTGATAAGCGTTTTTATTACCGTTATTGTATTCTTCAACGTTAGCCGACGCAGTTAAAACTTTAAAGGTTGAGCCTGGTTCGTAACTATCGGCAATTAAAGTGTTTCTACCTAAGGTGTTTAGCGTATCTAAATCGCTATACGGCACTTCGTTAAGATTAAACGACGGCAACGTAGCCATTGCAAGAATTTCACCCGAATTTGGCTCCATAACGATACAAGACGCCGATTTTGGCGTATATTTTTCAATTGCCTTTTGCAGTACGCCCTCAGTAATTTGTTGAATTTCATAGTCGATAG
>JAGBYC010000214.1 GCA_017628935.1 Clostridia bacterium
AAACTTACACGTGCGCAAGCTACCCAGGTTGTATCTTCAGTACTTACAGGCTTACCCTTCCTTTTGAAGAACCTTCCGAACGGTATTTTGAAGTTACGTAAACAATACGGGTACATACTGTTTACGTCTAGTACTGTTATATCGTCTACAACGTCACGTTCAACGTATAAAGAGTTAACGTAACTTATACCGCCCCTGTACGCCTGTTTGAAGTCTTCCCAGGTCTTATAGTCTTTTATGAAGTATTCGAAGGCCTTTTCAAGCTTAACACCTGAACGCTTTATCTTGTTCCTAACGTCTTTAGGTGCAAACCTATAATAGGCCCCTTCCCAGTCTTCTAAGCCTGGTATACGTGGTATTTTGAATTGCTGTAAACCCTTGTAACGGTTAGCGTAAACGTTAGTGTTACCGTCTTCAGTAGTACAGCAGGCTTTGAAGAACTCGAAAGCCTTCGACGCTCTAGTACGGTAAATAGTTCCGTAGGTTTCAAACTTTACCCTTAAGCTTTCCGCAAGGGTTAAACAGTCGTTTTTTAAGTAGTTCAGCTCTTCAGTCGTGAGCTGGTGGCCTACAGGTCTTATACGCTCGTAAAAGTCTTTAGGTTCGTCTATCTTTTGATAAATTTTATTGTATTGCTTACCCACACGTTTAAGGCTTTCAGGGAACAGTTTGAACGTGTCCCATAAATGAACAAACGCAGGGGTGTTATTGCTGGCTTTCGTAGGCTTTACGAACGTTACGCTGAACCATTGGCCCTGGGCTGTTATATTGTGCGTAAACTTGTTTTTAAGGTCTTCACCGTTTTCCCAGGCTGTCATAAACTCTTTGTTAGGAAGGTATTCGTAACCCCTTTTGAATAGTTCAGGTAGTATAAAGTTACCGTCAAATTTTAAGTTGTGTATGCCTACGTCGTATACATATCGGTCTTTTAATAAATAGTCTATAAAACTTTCAATATTGTTGCCGTAATTAAAGTCGTATTGCATTATATCACTAACACCCCAGGCCCATACTCTAACGTCTTCTTTATCTTCAGTAAAGCAAGTTTCAAAGTCGGCTGTGCAGTGTTTAACGTAATCATAGGTCATATTTTTAGCAATAGTAAAAGGCAAGTATTTTCTTTTCATAGGTTGACGCTCCTATTATATTAGTTTAGTTAAAACGTTTAATCATAGCTATACGGCTTTTAACAACGTCTATAAAGTCTTGCGCGTTTTCAACGTCTAAAAAGTCGTCACTGCTAAATTGTGATATTTCGACATCTTCGCTAGGGTCACCGTTACCGAAAAAGTTCGTTATTTCTTGTAACGTCATATTGTCTATATCGTCGATAATCTCTTTAGGTATTTGACCGTTCGGTAATGTTATGTTATAGTGGTCTTTAACTTGGTTTAGTGATTTTAATATTGCTGTTTTATAATCTTCTTTTATCTTTTGCGGGTGGGCTGAGTATAGCTCACCTTTTTCCGTTTTAGCGCCCCATTTACTTAAGTACTTCATATATTGGTCAAACTCGGTTTTAGTCTTAAATTCCTTAAACTCAGTAAAGCCTGTGTCAGCGTTTGTTATGTAACGCCCTTTAATACTTCTACTAAAGGGCATTGTTCTACTGCTCCAGTTCATAGGGTCGTTAAAACTACCAACTAAAGCACGTTGCGTATGTTCACTGGGTATAGTGTCTTTAGCGATTAGTTTAAGATTACTTTTAACACGCCTGTTAGCACGTTGTACCATCATTTTATATTCGTGTCGTAATTCTTCAGGTACGACAAACCCTTGATTATTCTTTGCCACTTCCTAACCCCTTTAATTTATCTATAACCTTACTATTAGTAAAGTCTTCACACTGACCGCAGTTACCGTGTTTACGGGCCTGGTCGTACCTATAACGCTTAAAATTACCGCAATCACATTTACACCAATAATAGCTTAAATAACCGTTATTAGGCTTTGTAGAGCGTGCTACAAGTGTAAGCTTGCCGTGACGTTCGTTTATATGTTTATCTATCATACTATTAGCTCCTTTTATGAGTGTTAACGTCAAGTAATATAACTACCATAGCGTAGTCAAAACTTAC
>JAGBYC010000215.1 GCA_017628935.1 Clostridia bacterium
AAATATAAACTTTACAAACTTTTTTGGTGCAATTCGCTTTCTTTTAGAAAGTTTTTAAATTATTTTAGAACGGCTTTTAAAAAAGTTTTTAAACACAAATGAGGTTAAAATGAAAAAGTTATTAAAATGTTTAGTTGTGGCTATAATAAGCATTTTTATATCGCTTACGGCAGGTTGTTCGGTAGTTTATAGTGGCGCAGCGTGTGTAGATAAAGCAGGCAGAGAAACTTTGGCGTGTGCGTTTGAAGGGTTTGCTTGCGCTGGTGACTGTTTCAACTGTTTTTCTTGTAGTGAGTTTAAAGATTGCAATCATGAAATATACGTTGCTTGTCCACTTGGTTGTGCCGACTGCGTTCGAAATAATTACGACGACGATGCAACTATGGGCTGTATGGCATGCGCTGAAGGGGGCTTTGAAACTATTATAAACCAATATCATTACGAATATGATTTTGATATTGAATATAAAACTACGGGCTTGCCAAGTGGTTATTATAGGGCGATAGTTACTATTAAAGTTACTCCATCAGTTAATTTAGAAAATATTATTTGTGATTTTACTTTAACAAACGGCGATGCAAGCGTAGGCGCTACCAAAGTTTATTTTGGTACTATGATTAAAAACGTTGAATATAAAAAATCAGCAACCTTTACTTTTAAAGGTTACGGTGGTTTAAATAATCCTAAACTTAAAACGGTTATTTTATCAGGCTCTTATGCAAATTATTAATAAAATTAAAAACGCTAACCTAAGTGGTTAGCGTTTTTTTTATTCAGGTTTTTTAAACAGTAATTTGTGTTCAAGTATAAGCGCTAAAGCAGTAAGAGTAAATGCAATAATCATAACCATTAATACGTTTTTAGTGCGCTTTTCACCGTTGCCGTAAACCGTATCGTTATTTTTAACTTCAGTTTCCACTTTAGTAGGGTACGACTTAACTAAATATCCTTCGGGAACGTAGCCTAAATATTCGCCGTTAGCGTTAGAAATTAGTATAAACGTTTTGCCGTTAAAGGCTACTTTTTTACTTGCTAATACGCTGTTATTTTCTTGCACGCTACCTATAATATAGTTATCGTCGAAAATAGGGCGTGAGAAGTAATTTACGTTGTTAGTTATATAATAACTATCGTTTAATAAATCTTCAACCGTAATGCCTAATGCGCTGTAATTTTCAGGTGGTACAATTGACGTAGAAGAGTTTATTTGAACTGACGATTTTTTAACAAGAGCCGTAAATTTATTTGAATATGAAATTAAATAATAGTCGTCGTCAATATCGGCAATTATTAAGTAAATTCTTTCAGTGTTAGGGTTAGAAATTGATTCTATCGTTTTGAAATATTTTTTGCCGTTTTCTTCAATATAATCGCCTATTGTTACTTTAAAAAGTTTAGCGTTTTTATCAACGGTAATAAAGGTTGGGTTAGTTTGTAATAATGTTGAATTTACGCTATCGGCCGAAACGCGTAATAAGTTTTGTATATTTAAGTTTTTATCAGTTGTAGTTAAAATACAAGCGTTACTTAAAAAATATGCGTTTTCGCTACGGTAGTTAAGGGCGATATCTTTTAACGGATAATCGTTTACCGAATTAATTGTAAAGTTTTCAATAGTAACTTCGGTTGAATAATTAAACTTTTTAACTAAGTTGTTTTCAGTTAACGTATAAACGTTACCAGCAAAGTCAGTTTCAATACCTAACGGTTTAAAAGTAAATTCGTTAGACGCTACAACAGAGTTGCCGTAACATCTATATAATTTATATTTAGTAGTAGGGGTGTCGTTGCCTTCTTCTAATTCTTCGTAACTTACTGCAACGTAAACGTTACCAAAAATATCTACCGTTAAATCAAATGAACTACCGTAAATTGCTTTAGAGAAAGTTTCGCCGTCTATATTTGCAGATATGTTGCTTAAAACAGGTGATGCAAGTTCGTTATCGGTTGTAGGTAAGGTTACTTTATATAATTGAACGTACGACGCGTTTGCATTGTAAACGTCGATATAATCACTTGTAAAGTAAAAATCGTTATCTAAATAATAAAGGGTGCGCGCAGAGTTGTTGTATTCAGCAATCTTGGTAAGAGTTATAGGTTTGCCTTCAACTTGCTTATATAACGCAACTTTATTGTTAATAGCAAGCATTACGTGAGTATCACTTGCAGCGTATTTAATCGACGTGATATTGCCGTATTCGTTATAAACTGACGTTAAATCAACCTTTTCGTACGATTTTTTAGTTGAATCAAGCGAAATTTTTACTAAACGCTTAATAGGTTCAGTTTCACCGTTGCTAATTGTTGCGTTATCAATAGCGTAAATGTAATTATCTGAAACGGATAAACTTTCAGCGTTGTTTGTAAGACGATAATCGGCAGTAGATTCGGTTGTAATAGCAAATTCAGTAAACGCGTCGCTATTAGGGTCAATTTCTTGAATGCAGTTAAGGGTTGTGTCGGCTACTAAAAGTTTACCGTCTTTAACCGTAATGCCTGAAGGAGAACTAAGTGAGCCTAAGCCTCCGTCGTTAGAAACTGGTATAACTTTAATAAGTTCAGCGTTTTCTTTCTTTTCAACTTTGTATAAGCCACTTGGGGTAGTAAAGTAAATATAATTACCAAGTTCAGCCATATGTGACGGTGTAATATCTAATTCAGGAACTGATTTATAAATAATAGTTTCAGCCTTATATGTGTCACGCCTAATTAAGCCCGTGCCACTTACAAAGTAGTAAAAATCACCGTTATCGGTAAGTAAGCAAGAAAGAACGCCGGTTACGTAGTTATAGTCGAATTGAGTGAACTTAATGCCACCTTTTGCTTCATTATCTAAACTAACGTTGTATTTGTATATGCCCGACGAAGTGTTAGTTGCAACTACGTTTTTATTAACGCTAAACGATTTACCTACGCGAATAGAAGTGTCAATCGGGTCGGCAGTAACGTTATTTAAGTCTAAGGTAAATATTGCCGAATCAATTAATAAAAGCAAGTAATTTTCATACTTAGCAACGCAAGTTACGTTCACTAACTTTTCAGATAGGTTAACTTCGTAGGTGTCGTTAGTTGGGTTGTAAACGATAAGTTTGTTGGTTTGAACGCCTAACTCGTTTTTATGATATTCTGAAATTACCATATATCCGTCGCTAAAACAAATTGCTTGAGGTGAGTTAAGGTCGTAAAATTCAAGGCGTGATGCTGGCATAAACATTGTAGTGTTAGTTTTACCGCCAGTATTAGCAGATGATGAAATTTTATTTAACGCTAAAACGCTTACGGATAAAAATACCGTAAACGTTAACGAAAATATTAATAGTAATAACTTTTTAATCTTCTTCATAAGCGCCTTTATACTGTTTAATACTATTAGTATATCATATTTTAGCAATTTTTCAAGTCGTTTTAATAATTTTTTATTAGATATAATAAAAACTTTCAGTAAATTTTCGTTTTCTGAAAGTTTTTTAATTTTTAAGTCATAAAACGTTGATTTGACCAAAATTGTCAGTTATAGTACGTATAATAAAAGCGAACAAATGTTCGTAAAATCAAAACAAGCGCAAAAAAAGGTGCACCTATAAGTTTTAACTAAAGGTAACAAAAATTAGGCAAAATTGTGCTTTTATTTAAAATTAGTCACAATTTCTTGTCTATATAAAATAGTGCTTTATATAATGCGATTGTTTTCACGATTACTTTTGGAGGGGTTTATGAGTTATTATGAAAAAACTATAATTGCGTCGTATAACGCGTTAATGCCACTTTGTACGCAACTTGAAACTGTAATTAAACAAAAAGCAAAAAATTCTTATTACAACTATTCGCCGTGCTATAACCAAGCAAACGAAATTTTAAAACTTGTTGAAGTTAGGCTTGATTTGTTAGAGCTTAAAAGTTTAATTGACGAAGCCTTATCAAAACTTTCGTTTGAAGATAGTTTTTTAATAAAGTATAAGTATTTAGGCGTAAAACCTGATTTTGAGTTTGACCACACTTCACGCAATTATTTTCGCAAGCAAGTAAAGGCTATTGAAAAGTTTAAAAAAGCGCTTGTGTCAATAGGTGTTACTGAAGAATGGTTTACAAAAAGGTATTTAGGTATTGCTTACTTTAAATGCTTAGATAAAAAAATTAAAAACGAAGAAGGTAAAAAGCACGTAATTTACTAATTATTCTTCTTCAATAATAGCGTCGCTATTTTGTTTAGACGGTTTAAATAAAAAGTAAACTACTGAAACGGATATAACTGATATACCAACAATTATTATAATTTGCAAGTTTTCGCCTACGTTTACCGTTTGATTATTACTTTCTGGCGTAACTTCGCTTTCGTTTTCATCAACTTCTGGGGTAGGAAGTATAATTTCGTCGGGGCTTTCGGGTACGGTGAAAGGGTTTAAACAGGCAGTATCAATGTATCCTAACTTATTATTGCAATAAACGTAACTTAACTTTTTATTGTCTACTGTAAAATCGCCGTAATAGTACATAAGCGTATCTGCTGGTACGTTAAAATACGCTTTTTTTAAAGACGAATCGTTAAATAAAATGTCTGACGACGCCGTTGAAACTTTTATTACTGAAAAGGGTTTAGTTGGTGGAGTGGTAACGGTAGTTAAGTCGTCTAAATACATATAGCCCATAATAACTGGGTAGTCGCTATCGTCGTTGCCGTAGGTTACGCGCACGCTTTCGCTACCAACGTTTTCAACCTTAACGTAATAACCGTAAGGAACACAAAAAATTTTATTAGTAAGTGCGCTTGTGTCGTATACGTACGCGCTACTATTAAGCACGCGTAAATAATCAACGGTGTTTGCTTTTACGGTTAAATTTATAAAGTTTGCGTTGAAAATTATTACGGCTAAAACAAAAGGCAAAACGCGTTTTAAAAATTTATACATAGTAACAAAATTTTACATTATTTTAAATTGAAATAATTAGCAAAATTACGCATATAATCAAGGAATTTGTCGAAATGCAAGAAAGGGTAATTGAAAAACTAAAACTTATTGAAAAAGAGCAAAAACGCCGATACGACAACAACTTAATTTTGCGATATAACACTGGTAAAAAACGGCACCGTAAACAAATTGCATTTCACAAATGCAAAAAGCGTAATAGATGGGTTTTTGGTGGTAATAGAACGGGTAAAACGGAATGCGGTGCCGTTGAAACTGTGTATCTTGCAAGGGGAATTCACCCGTATAAAAAGAATAAAAATAACGTTTTTGGTTGGGTAGTTTCACTTTCTACACAAGTTCAGCGTGACGTTGCGCAAGAAAAAATTTTAAAGTATTTAAATCCCGACTGGATTGTTGACGTAACTATGCTAAGTGGTAAAAAAGATAGTTTGTCAACGGGCGTAATTGACCAAATAAAAATAAAAAACGTGTTTGGTGGCGTGTCTACCATAGGTTTTAAAAGTTGCGACCAAGGACGTGAAAAATTTCAAGGTTCGTCGTTAGATTTCGTGTGGTTTGATGAAGAGCCACCCAAAGAAATTTACGACGAATGCCGTATGCGTGTACTTGATAAGCGTGGCGAAATTTTCGGCACAATGACGCCACTTAAAGGGCTAACCTTCGTTTACAACGAAATTTATTTAAACGAAAAAAATTCTAAAGAAGTTTGGTATGAGTTTATTGAGTGGGCAGATAACCCGTATTTAAGTAAAAAAGAAATAAAACTTTTAACCGATAGTATGAGTGATAGCGAACTTAATTCGCGTAGGTACGGTTACTTTACGTCAGAAACTGGCCCAGTTTACCCAGAATTTAACGAAAACGTGCACGTAATTGAGCCTTTTACCGTTCCTTTTGACTGGCAGGATACAATTTCTATCGACCCAGGGCTAAAAAATCCACTTTCTTGTCATTTTTACGCTTGTGATTACGATGGCAACGTTTACGTTGTTGCCGAACATTATAAGGCAGGCTTAAGCGTTGAAGAGCACGCCGATATTATTAAAAAAATATGTAAAAATTTAGACTGGCGCGTTAATTTTCAAGGGAAGATTACTGCTTTAATTGACTCTGCAGCAAATCAAAAATCGTTAGCGTACAGTAAAAGCGTTGCCGAACTGTTTTTTGAAAACGTAATTGCAGTAAACACTAACGTTAATAAAGACTTGTTTACGGGTTTAAACCGTGTAAAAAGTTATTTTAAAAACAATAAAATTTATATATTTTCAAACTGCGTTAATTTAATTCGCGAAATAAAATCGTATAGATGGGGTAACGATGACGCGCCTAT
>JAGBYC010000216.1 GCA_017628935.1 Clostridia bacterium
AAATCTTTAACTCTTGTATCAGGATTGATACCAGTTTCTTGTAAAATTTTAGTAGCCGTTGGTCTACCGATACCGTAAATATAAGTGATACCGATTTCAACGCGCCTGTTATTAGGTAAATCTACACCGGCAATACGAGCCATTTTTTTAAACCTCCGAATTATTTTCTAAATAATTTTTATTTTATAGTGTTCCGCTTTTAAGCGGTTTTGGTTTGTAAGAAGTAATTAACCTTGTTTTTGTTTGTGGTTTTTGTTTTTAGAACAAATAACCATAACTTTGCCTTCCCTTTTAATGACTCTGCATTTGTCGCACATAGGTTTTACTGATGGTCTTACTTTCATTTTAAATTCCTCCGATTATTTTTTGCTTATTAAACTATGTTAGTTTTTACTGCGCCATACTATTCTGCCTTTTGTTAAATCGTACGGACTCATTTCAATTTTTACACCGTCGCCTGGGATAATTTTAATGTAATTCATTCTTAATTTACCCGAAATATACGCGGTTATAACGTATCCGTTCGAGAGTTTTACTTTGAAGTTTCCACTTGGAAGGGCTTCTAAAATAATACCTTCGGCTTCAATAACGTCGTTCTTTGACACAATATTACCTCCTAGTTTAATAAACCAAGCAATTTTTTTGCTTTTTATCGTTTTATATGCTCTGCTTCTTCCTTAAGGCATAAAGTTTACGCTTTCCATCAGCGTTTAGCATATAAATTACTTTGCATTACAGCGTTAATATTTCAACGCCTTCGTCCGTTATCACAACGGTATTTTCATAATGTGCAGACGGTTTTCGGTCACGGGTTATACAATCCCAGCCGTTTATGTCTACTTCATACGTTCCCATATTTATCATAGGTTCGATTGCAAGCGCCATATTACGTTTTAACCTTATTCCCGTTCCGCGTTTGCCATAGTTTGGAACGTTAGGGTCTTCGTGAACTTTACGTCCTATTCCGTGCCCTACCATTTCCCTAACTACCGAAAACCCGTTTGATTCGGCATACGTTTGTATTTGATAGCCGATATCACCAAGCGGACTTCCTATGCAAATGCCTTCAATCCCTTTGAAAAAACTTTCTTTAGTTACGTCGATAAGCTTTTTCTTTAAGGGGTCTATTTGCCCGCAATAAAAACTTCTTGCCGCGTCGCCGTGAAATCCGTTTAAGTAAACGCCAACGTCTACTGAAACAATTTCGCCTTCTTTAATAACTCTGTTACCAGGTATTCCGTGAACTACTTGCTCATCAATTGATATACAAGTTGATTTTGGAAACCCGTACAAACCTAAAAACGAAGGTTTAGCACCGTAAGAAACAATATAGTCGTGCAAAATTTTATCAAGCTCACCCGTAGTCATTCCCGCGCATATTTTATCTTCTGCAAGCAAAAGAGCGTCGCGTAAAATTTTACAAGGTTCGCGCATCATATCAATTTCTTTATCAGTTTTAACGTAAATCATTTTAGCCTAATTTTTCGCAAATTTCAGCGAATACGGCGTCGATTGATTTGTCACCGTCAACCGTAACAAGTTTGCCTGCTTTTTCGTAATATTCGATAAGCGGTTTAGTTTGTTCGGTATAAACGGCTAAACGTTTTTCAACCGTTGCTTCGTTATCGTCAGCGCGTTGAATAAGTTCACCGCCACAACGTGCGCAATCAGTTTTACCGTTTAAGAAATCGACGTGATAAGATTCACCACACTTTGAGCAAACGCGTCTACCGGTAATTCTTTTTAAAAGTTTAGAAAGGTCTACCGATACGTTTACCACCTTTTCTACGTTAGAGAACTTATCAAGTTCTTCTGCTTGGAAAACGTTACGTGGGAACCCGTCGAGAAGATAGCCTTTTTGTTGGCAATCCTCTTCGTTGAGTCTATTCTTGACAATTTCAACAGTAACTTCATCTGGAACGAGTTGACCTTTATCGATATACGACTTAGCAACTACACCAATAGGAGTTTGGCCTTTAATATTTGTTCTGAAAATATCACCCGTCGAAACGTGAGGCACGTTGTACTTTTCAACAAGTTTTGTTGCTTGCGTACCCTTGCCTGCGCCCGGCGCTCCAAGTAAAATTACGTTCATATTATTTCAAGAATCCTTTGTAGTTTTTCATCATTATTTGCGATTCAATAGCAGTATTGAATTCAAGTGCTACTGAAACCGCGATAAGCATACCGGTTGCCGTAAACGCGTTGTACGTAGACGGGTCGATTGCTTTAAAGATGATTGATGGAATTAACGCTACTAAAGCAAGGAATATTGCGCCGAATAAAGTAATTCTTCCGCTGATTTTCTTTAAATATTCAGCAGTAGGCTTACCTGGGCGAATACCCATTATAAATCCACCGTTTTGTTGAATGCTTTTTGAAATGTCTTCTGGGTTGAATTGAATTGAGGTATAGAAGTACGCAAAGAATATAATAAGTAATGCAAGCACTACCATATATACCCACGACGTTGAACCCATATATTTAGCCCAGAAATCACCAAAGCCTGTATCACCCAAATTGAAAAGCGTGATAATAAGTTCAGGGAAACTTAAGATAGAGAAGGCGAAAATGAGTGGAAGTACGCCGTTACTGTTAACCTTAATAGGAATAACGGTTGATTGACCACCATACATTTTTTGTCCTCTAATTTGTTTCGCGTATTGAACTGGAATTTTTCTTTCAGCAAGTTCAACCGTAACGATACAAGTGAAAACTACGATAACGGCAACTGCCATTATAATAAGTTTCCAGAAGTTGTTAAGTCCACCTGCAGAAGTATCCGCTCCACCGATGTTTGATACCATTTGAATTACTGCTTGACCAGCCGTAGAAATGATACCGGCAAAGATTAAAAGTGAAATACCGTTAGAAACACCATAGTCGGTAATTCTTTCGCCAATCCACATTGTAATAACCGTACCTGCCGTGTAGAATAAAATTACTACTACGTAAGCAAGCCACGCTTGACCGAATAACATGTCCTTAAGGGCTGTTTGAGTGCTTGACTCGTCAAGAAGATTGCTGTAGTTAACTATTATACCAACTGCTTGAATAATTGCAAGAATGATAGTAAGATAACGCGTATATTGCGCAATTTTCTTTCTACCTTCTTCACCTTGCTTAGAAAGACGTTCTAAAGCAGGAATTGCTACTGCAAGCAATTGAATAATAATTGACGCGTTGATATATGGACCGATACCCATTGCAAACAACGTACCGTTTGCAAGTGAGCCACCAGTCATCATATTCATTACGTTAAGGTAAGAAAGGCTTTGTAATTCAGTTGATTCGATAAGCGAGTTACCGATACCTGGTACTGGAATATAACAGCCTAAACGGTAAATTAAAAGGAATAACAACGTATACCAAATTTTTACACGTATTTCTTTAACCTTAAACGCTTGTTTTAAAGTTTCAAACATTGTTTACCCTCCTAACAGTAGGGATTAAATTTCTTCAACAGTGCCACCTGCTTTTACGATGGCTTCTTTTGCTGTTTCAGAGAATTTTGCCGCTCTAACTGTAAGAGCAACGTTAATTTCACCCGTACCTAATACTTTAAGACCTACGGCATTTTTAACTTCTTTAATAAGTCCTAAGCCGTAAAGAGCTTCTAAATCTACAACAGCGCCTGCTTCGAAATCTTTAAGTTGAGAAAGATTTGCGATTGCATACACCTTTTTAAAGCGATTGTTGAAACCTCTTTTTGGTAATCTACGGGTAAGAGGCATTTGACCGCCTTCAAAGCCCGGTCTTACGCCACCACCGCTTCTAGCCCATTGACCTTTGTGACCTTTACCGCTGGTTTTGCCAAGACCTGAACCGATACCGCGACCAAGTCTTTTTACTGATTTTCTGCTACCTTCAGCAGGTTGTAATGTATCAATTCTCATAGTGTAACCTATTAAACGTTTTCAACTTTTACAAGGTGTGATACAACTTTAAGTTGTCCTTGTAAAGTTGCAGAATCGTTAAATTCTTTAACTTGACCAATTTTACGGAGACCAAGTGCGGCTACTGTATCTTTTTGCACTTTAGTGCAAGAGATTGTACTTTTAACTAAAGTTACTTTAACTTTCATTATCATACCCTCCCTTAACCTAAAATTTCTTCAACGGTTTTACCGCGAAGTGCCGCTACTTCTTCAACAGACTTAAGACCGTAAAGACCTTCAAGTGCTGCTTTAACCATGTTAATAGGGTTAGTAGTTCCGTGTGATTTTGTTCTAATGTCTTTAACGCCGGCTGCTTCCATTACGGCACGAACTGGACCACCAGCGATAACACCGGTACCTTCTTCAGCTGGAAGCATTACGATAGAACCTCTACCGAATTTACCAACTGTTTCGTGAGAAATGGTTTTACCAACAAGCGCAATTTTACGCATTGCTTTTTTAGCCTGTGCAGTTGCTTTATCGATTGCTTCTGGAACTTCGTTAGCTTTACCCATACCGCAACCAACTCTGCCGTTTTCATCGCCAACTACTACTAATGCAGCAAAACGCATCTTACGACCACCTTTTACTACTTTAGTTACGCGGTTAACGGCGATAAGTTTTTTGCAAAGACCGTCTTTTTCTTCCTGTTTTCTAGGAGCTTTATTATCTCTAGCCATAACTGTACCTCCGCTTAGAATTTAAGACCGGCTTCTCTAGCGCCGTCTGCTACACATGCCACACGGCCTGTGTAAATGTAACCGCCTCTATCAAATACAACGGCTTCAATGCCTTTTTCGATAGCGCGTTTAGCGATTTCTTGTCCTACAACTTTAGCTGCTTCTTTCTTAGTTAAGTCTTTAACAGCTTCTGCTACGCTTTTTTCAACTGTTGAGCACGCGCAAAGAGTTGTGCCTGCTACGTCGTCAATGATTTGAGCGTAGATGTGATTAAGACTTCTGTATACTGAGAGACGTGGACAAGCAGCAGTGCCACTTAAATGTTTACGTACTCTAGCGTGTCTTTTCAATCTATCTGCATTTTTATCAATTTTAGATATCATATCAGTTTACTCCTTACTTCGCAGTCTTACCTTCCTTACGTTCGATTACTTCATCGTTGTAACGAATACCGTATCCGTGGTAAGGTTCAGGTTTTCTGATTGCTCTGATTTTAGCCGCTTCAGCACCAACAAGTTCTTTGCTGATACCTTTTACAGTGATTTCAGTTACAGATGGGCAAGCAAGTGTGATGCCTTCAACTGCTTTGAATTCTACTGGGTGGCTTTTGCCTACGTTTAACGTAACGTCTTTACCGTTCATTGCTACTTTCCAACCTACACCGTTTACGATAAGGGTTTTTGTATAGCCTTGAGTTACGCCGATTACCATTGAGTTAATAAGCGCTCTGTAAAGACCGTGTTTTGCTTTTGTTGTGTTTTCTTCGTTGAATCTTTCAACGATAAGTTCGCCGTTTTCAATTTTAATACCGATGTTTTTTGCATCATAGTCTTGTTTAAGTTCACCAAGTGGACCTTTAACAGTTACGATACCATCAGCGAATTTAACTTCTACGCCGGCAGGTAATTTAATAGGCGCTCTACCAATTCTTGACATAACGCTACCTCCTTACCATACGTACGCAAGAACTTCGCCACCGTGGTTAGCTTTTCTTGCTTCTTTATCAGTCATAATACCCTTTGGTGTAGAAATAATTGCAATACCTAAACCACCAAGTACTTTTGGTAATTCATCGTGGCCTGCATAAATTCTTAAACCAGGTTTTGAAACTCTTTTAAGGCCGTTAATAACTTTTTCGCCATTAGGACCGTATTTAAGAGTGATGACTATTTTGCCTTGAACGCCGTCAGCAACAACGTCATAAGCTGTGATGTAACCTTCTTGTAATAAAAGTCTAGCAATTTCCTTCTTAATGTTAGATGCAGGAACTTCAACTGCTTCGTGTTTTACAACAAGAGCGTTTCTTATACGTGTGAGCATATCTGCTATTGGATCTGTCATAATATTTGTTCCTCCTTTTACCAACTAGACTTCTTAACGCCCGGAATTTGTCCTTTATAAGCTAAATTTCTGAAGCATATACGACAAATACCATATTTACGTAATACAGCGTGTGGACGACCACAAATGCTGCATCTTGTATAAGCTCTCGTAGAGAACTTAGGTGCTTTTTGTTGTTTGTTTATCATTGCTTTTCTTGCCATGACCGTATTTCTCCTTCAATTAAGCCTTAAAAGGCATACCCATTGCTTTGAGTAATTGATATGCTTCTTCATCTGTTTTAGCAGTTGTTACGAAACAAATATCAAATCCTCTAATTTTTTCAACCTGATCATATTGGATTTCAGGGAAAATAAGTTGTTCTTTAATACCCATAGCGTAGTTACCGCGACCGTCGAAAGACTTATCAGGAACACCCTTGAAGTCTCTTACGCGTGGAAGTGCGATAGATACGAACTTATCAAAGAATTGGAACATTCTTTCGCCGCGAAGTGTAACTTTGATACCAACGTTCATACCTTCACGAACTTTAAAGTTTGCTACTGATTTCTTTGCTTTAGTAAGTACTGGTTTTTGACCTGCGATTAATGCAAGTTCTTTTTCTACCGTTTGTACGCTCTTAGCATTATCTTTAACGTCACCTAAACCACCGTTGATTGTAATTTTTACAAGCTTTGGTACTTGGTTAACGTTTTTATAGTTAAAGTGCTTCATAAGATACGGTACAACTTCGTTTTTGTACTGTTCTCTTACTCTACATGCCGATTCGGTTGCAGTTACTTTAGCAACCTGAGTCTTTTCTGCCATAATATTTCTCCTTATTTATTATGCTTGTTTAATGTGTTTCAGCCATTACGGTTGAAGCCTTTTTAACTTCTTACGCTTCAGTTTCAGCAGTTTCTGCCTTCTTTCTTCTGCGAGTAGTTTTCTTAACTTCTTGTACTTCTGTTTCAGCAACTGCTTCAGTAGCTACTTCAGCTTTTTTAGTTCTTCTTGCTTTTTTAGGTGCTTCAACTTTAGCAGGTTTAACGTCTAAAGATGCACCGCATTTTTTACAAGTTCTAACTTTTTTGCCTTCAACTTCGCTGTAACCAACGCGTGTTGCTTTACCGCAAGTTGCGCAAATTACAAGTACGTTAGAAGCGTCGATAGGACCTTCTTTCTTAATTTTAGTGCTTGTTTCTTGTGCTGAACGAGCCTTACGGTTCTTTTCTTGCACGTTAACGCCTTCAACTACGATTTTGTTAGTTTTTGGATAAGCAACTAAAACTTTACCAACTTTTTTAACGTCTTTACCAGTCAATACTACGACTGTATCATTTTTCTTAATCTTCATATCGGTCTCCTTACAATACTTCCGGAGCAAGAGAGATTATTTTCATAAAGTCTCTTTCTCTGAGTTCTCTTGCAACAGGTCCAAAGATACGAGTTCCTCTTGGTTGCTTTTGGTTATCAATGATAACTGCTGCGTTGTCGTCAAATCTAATGTGAGTACCGTCAGGTCTTCTTAAACCTTTAGAACTTCTTACGATAACGGCTTTAACAACGTCACCTTTTTTAACCGCGCCACCAGGAGTAGCGGTTTTAACGCTTGCAACGATAATATCGCCGATATTACCGTATCTTCTGAAGGAGCCGCCTAATACTCTAATACACATGATTTCTTTAGCGCCGCTGTTATCAGCAACTTTTAATCTAGTTTGTGGTTGTATCATACTTACCTCCTCCTATTACTTAGCCTTTTCAATAATTTCAGAAACTCTCCAGTTTTTAGACTTAGAAAGTTTTCTGGTTTCAACGATTCTTACTTTATCGCCGATACCACATTCATTATTCTCATCGTGTGCTTTGAATTTAACTGTTTTAGTGATAGTTTTTTTGTAAAGAGGATGTTTCTTTTTATCAACAACTTCAACTACAACTGTTTTATCCATTTTGTCAGAAACTACGAGACCTACTCTTTCTTTTCTTAAATTTCTTTCCATATTAGTCCCCTCCGTTACGCATTAATTTCCCTTTCACGGATAATGGTTTTTACTCTTGCAATATCCTTTTTAACGTTTTTTAAAACGTTAGGATTTTCAAGTTGACCTGTAGCGTGACGGAAACGAAGGTTAAATAATTCTTCTTTTAACGCAGAAAGTTTTGCAACTAATTCGTCGTTAGTCATTTCTTTAATTTCTTTAGCTTTCATTAACCTTCACCGCCTTCTTGTGGAATTTCTTTTACCATAAACTTCGTTTTGATAGGAAGTTTGTTACTTGCAAGGCGCATAGCTTCTCTTGCAATTGCTTCGTCAACACCTGCCATTTCAAATAACACTCTGCCTGGTTTAACTACTGCTACCCAGTATTCAACCGAACCTTTACCAGAACCCATACGAGTTTCAGCAGGTTTTTGTGTTATAGGTTTATGAGGGAAAATATCAATCCAAACTTTACCACCACGTTTGATGAATCTTGTCATAGCAACACGGGCTGCTTCAATTTGGTTTGAAGTAATCCAAGCAGGTTCCATAGCAACAAGACCGTATTGACCGTAAGCAATTGTATTGCCTTTGTTAGCCTTACCAGTCATTCTGCCACGGTGAACTCTTCTTCTTTTTACTCTCTTAGGCATTAACATAATTAAGCTTCGCCTCCTTCAGTAACTTTCTTAGTACCGAGAACTTCACCTTTGTATACCCAAACTTTAACGCCGATAATACCGAAAGTAGTGTGTGCTTCAGCAAGACCGTAATCGATATCAGCACGGAGCGTTTGAAGAGGAATTGAACCTTCATGGTATTGTTCAGAACGAGCAATTTCAGCGCCGTCAAGACGACCGCTTACCATAATTTTAATACCTTTAACGCCAAGTCTGGTTGCTCTCGAAATAGCTTGTTTCATACTTCTTCTGAAAGATGCTCTCTTTTCAAGTTGTGCTGCAACGTTTTCAGCAATAAGTTGAGCGTCACAGTCAGGTTTTTTAACTTCAACGATGTTGATAGCAATTTGTTTACCTTTAGCAACTTTTAAAAGGCTATTTTTCATAACTTCAATTTCTGCACCTGCTTTACCAATTAACACACCTGGGCGTGCTGTGTATACAGTTACAGCAACTTTGTTAGCTGCTCTTTCAATTCTAATTGAAGAAATAGCTGCTTGGAAGTATTGTTTTTTAATAAATTTTCTAATTTCGTAATCTTCTTTAAGGTTTACAGAGAATGCTTTCTTATCAGCATACCATTGTGTATCCCAATCTTTAATTACGCCGACTCTTAAGCCGTGTGGATTAACTTTCTGTCCCATTTCATCCTCCTCACTTACCCATCACATCAAGAATAACAGTGATGTGGCTGGTACGTTTCAAAATTCTGAATCCTCTACCGTGAGCCATAGGTCTCATTCTCTTAAGAGTTGGACCTTGGTCTGCATAACAAGCGGCGATAAATAAATCGTCTTTGTTCATGCCAAGGTTGTGTTCTGCGTTTGCAGCGGCAGAAAGAACTACTTTTTTGATAGGGTCAGCGCCTGCTTTAGAAACGTTGTCTAAAATAGCAACTGCTTCGTTTACGCTTTTACCTCTAATAATATCAAGAACTACTCTAACTTTGTATGGAGAAATTCTAACAAACTTAGCAATTGCTTTTGCGCGTTTGTCTTTATTTTCTTCAATACGTTGAGTTTTTAATTTCATATTTTTAGCCATTTTTCGTTCTCCTTATCTCGAGCCAGTAGTTTTACCACCAGCGTGGCCTTTGAATGTTCTGGTTGGAGCGAACTCACCAAGTTTGCCTCCTACCATATCTTCAGTTACGTATACAGGAACGTGTTTTCTACCGTCGTATACTGCAATCGTGTGACCAACCATTTGAGGGAAAATGGTAGATGAACGAGACCAAGTTTTTAATACTTGTTTTTTGTTTTCAGCGTTTAACGCTTCGATTCTATTAAGTAATCTTTCTTGAACGTAAGGTCCTTTTTTAACACTTCTGCTCATTTATCGTTCCTCCATCAGTTTACTCTCTTAAGAATAAGCTTATCAGTCCTATTCTTTTTCTTTCTCGTCTTATAGCCGAGAGCTGGTTTACCCCAAGGTGTTACAGGGCCACTTCTACCGATTGGTGCACGGCCTTCACCACCACCGTGTGGGTGGTCGCAAGGGTTCATTACCGAACCACGTACTGTAGGACGGATACCCATGTGGCGTTTTTTACCTGCTTTACCAATTCTGATAATTTCGTGGTCTAAGTTACCAACTTGACCGATTGTTGCTTTACATTTAACAAGAATAAGTCTCATTTCACCGCTAGGCATTTTTACTTGCGCATATTTGCCTTCTTTAGCCATGAGTTGAGCGCTCATACCTGCAGCACGTACAAGTTGACCACCTTTACCAGGTTGAAGTTCAATGTTATGAATCATTGTACCTACTGGAATTGCTTCGATAGGAAGTGCGTTACCTGGCTTAATATCAGCGCCAACGCCACTTAAAATCTTATCGCCTACTTTTACGCCTACTGGAGCAAGAATATATTTCTTTTCACCGTCTGCATAAACTAAAAGTGCGATATTAGCAGTTCTGTTAGGGTCATATTCAATAGTTTTTACGGTTGCTGGAATACCATCTTTGTTTCT
The DNA here is from genome assembly GCA_017628935.1 of Clostridia bacterium. GTDB lineage: Bacteria > Bacillota > Clostridia > Christensenellales > Borkfalkiaceae > HGM11412. Next base: position 10,578 of record JAGBYC010000216.1, read on the forward strand.
TTTGAAATCAATGATACGGTATTTTCTTTTGTTACCGCCACCGTGATGTCTTACAGTTATTTTACCTTGTGCGTTACGACCTGCTGTGCTTTTCTTGTCTTCAAGTAAGCTTCTTTCAGGTTTTGTTGAGGTAATTTCTTCAAAAGTACTTACCGTCATAAAACGGCGAGCAGCAGAAGTAGGTTTATATCTCTTGATACCCATTTAATTTATCCTCCCTTCATTAAGACAATGAGTCAAAGAACTCAATGCCCTTGCTGTCTGCTTTTAACTGTACAATTGCTTTTTTGTAAGCAGGAGTATAACCTTCGTTTCTACCCATTCTTTTAAGCTTACCACGGCAATTTACAGTGTTTACCCAATCAACTTGAACTTCGAAAAGTTTTTCGATAGCAAGTTTGATTTCAGTTTTGTTAGAATCTTTCGCTACAACGAAAACGTATCTTTTATTTGCGATATCAGCATAGCTCTTTTCAGTTAAAAGAGGTCTGATAATAATATCTCTTTCTCTCATTATGCTCCGTAAACCTCCTCTAATTTAGCGATAGCGCTTTGAGCGATTACGATAACTGCGTTTCTAACAACGTCGTAAGTGTTAAGTTGTTCAACAGGAAGAGTTTCAATAGTTTGAATGTTTCTTGCAGAACGGATAACGTTTACGTTGTTATCACCCATAACCATAAGAACGGTTTTTTCTAACTTGAACGCGTCAAGGAAAGCAACCATTTCTTTTGTTTTACCGTTTTCAACTGCTAAGTTATCAATAACGATTACTTCGTTATCAGCAACCTTTTTAGAAAGTGCGCTGAAAAGTGCAACTCTTTTTGCAGTAATGTTCATTTTCTTTGAGAAATCTCTCGACTTAGGAGCGAATACTACGCCACCGTGAATCCATTGTGGAGCACGAGTTGAACCTTGACGTGCACTACCAGTACCTTTTTGTCTCCAAGGTTTTTTACCACCACCACGAACTTCTGAACGTGTTAAAGTGCTTTTTGTACCTTGACGACGGTTAGCAAGTGTAGTAACAACCGCTTGGTGAATAAGTGGTTCGTTATATTCGATAGCGAAAAGGTCGCTAAGTTCCATTGCGCCGGTTTCTTCGGCTTTCATATTGTAAACTTTAATGCTTGGCATATACCTTTTCTCCTTATTATGCTTTTACGCTGTCAACGACGGTTACGATACCGCCTACTGCACCAGGAATAGCGCCTTTAATTAAAAGAGCGTTTCTTGCCGTGTCGACTTTCACGATTTCAAGATTTTGTACGGTTACTCTTTCGTTACCGAACTGACCTGGCATGTGTTTGTTCTTAAATACTCTTGATGGCGAGCTGTTTGCACCCATAGAACCTACTTCTCTGTGAACAGGGCCTACACCGTGTGACGCCATAAGCTTGTGTTGGTTCCATCTTTTAATAACGCCTGAGAAACCGTGACCTTTACTTGTACCAACAACGTCAACTTTGTCGCCAACTTTGAAAGTATCAACTGTAACGGTTTGTCCCATTTCGTAAGACGCTACGTTATCTAAGCGGAATTCTTTAAGAACTTTTTGTGGAGCAACGCCAGCTTTTTTGAACTGACCTGCTTCTGGCTTGTTAAGAGCCGATTCTTTTACTTCTCCGAAACCGAGTTTAACTGCTTCGTAACCGTCTTTTTCAACAGTTTTAATTTGCACTACAGGACATGGACCTGCTTCAACTACGGTAACCGGAATTACTTTTCCGTCTGGGGAAAAGATTTGAGTCATACCTAATTTTTTTCCAATGATTGCTTTATTCATCGATAAAGTTCACCTCCATATTATTTTGCAGTCTACTGCAATTTGTTTAAACCGCTTTTCGCAGTTTGTTTTTAATTTTAATTAAAGTTTAATTTTTACGTCAACGCCCGCTGGTAAGTGGATACTTTCAAGTATCTTAGCGTTTGCAGAGTAAACGTCGATAAGACGTTTGTGAGTTCTAATTTCAAATTGCTCACGACTATCCTTGTACTTGTGAGGAGAACGTAAGATAGTTACGATTTCCTTTTCCGTAGGAAGTGGGATAGGACCACTGATTTTAGCGCCGGCTTTTTTCATTGTTTCAACGATTCTTTCCGTAGCTTGGTCAACCATTTTATGGTCGTATGCAGCTAATTTGATTCTGATTTTTTGTCCTGCCATTTGTAAATTCCTCCATTTTTATACTAACTGTTAATGTAGTCAACATTGCCGTGTGTGTCATACCCTTTACAATAAAAAAATCAATCGCGCCGTGTTGTTTTTTTGCGATTGATAATTATCGTTTTGGGCATAGCTAGTCGCAGGAGTCGAACTCCCACATTTGTCAATAAGAATTATCTACTTTCGATTTTTAAACGGGTTCCGGAGCCGTTTAAAAGGAAAGTTTAAGTAACTTCCTATATCTACCCATATAAACACAGCCTAATTATAATACGATATTTGCAAGATAAAGTCAAACGTTTTAAGCCGTTTTTTTAAATTTTTTTGAATTTTTTTGTAAAATTTTTTTAATAAATTTAATATAAATATTTATTAGATATTTTTTTATTTTTAAATGGTTGTAAAATTTAAAAAAGTGTGTTACACTAAAAAATAGAAATGAACGTTTTACTATACTAAGTTCATTAGGAGATTTTTATGTCATCAGACGGCAGTAGCGGGCAACTTAGCCTAACAAAATTAAATTACTTTTCGGGCAACGTAACTGCTAGCCGTTATATACGCGTACGCGCGTGTATCCGTATATAATATAGGCGATTTTCACGCTTTTCTTGCCCGAAATTTTCGGGCAATTTTTTTTGCCTATTTAGAGGTGTATTATGAACGAATTAGAAAAAATGGAATTAGACGAACTTAATATTATTCCTGAAAAGCGCGACTACGAAGAAGAACTTTTATCTATTATTCGCACAAAGCCACAAAAAGAGATAAAAGAACTTTTACTTGACTATCACGATTACGATATTGCTAGCGTTATTCCTTTACTTACTAAAGAAGAACGTAAAAAACTTTACCGTATTTTAGGTATCGACGCAGTATCAGACGTTTTCGCTTACCTTGAAGACGCGGCCGAATATCTTGCCGAAGTTGAAATTGAAAAAGCGGCAGACATTATCGAGCTTATGGACGCCGACGACGCTTTAGACGTTTTAGAAGAATTACCTGAAACTCAAAAGCAAGAAATTTTAAGCTTAATGGACGAAGAAGCGCAAGAAGATATTAAACTTCTTGATAGTTACGACGACGACCGTATCGGTAGTAAGATGACAACTAACTTCGTAAGCGTTGTTCACACGGCGTCAGTAAAACAAGCAATGCGCTCACTTATTCGCCAAGCAGCTGAAAACGATAATATCGCAACTATTTACGTAGTTGACGAAAACGAAGTTTTCTTTGGTGCTATTGAACTACGCGACTTAGTTATTGCGCGTGAAGGCACTCCACTTGACGATATTATTCAACCTAACTACCCTTACCTTTACGCTAACGAATATACTGCCGACTGTATCGAACGCTTAAAAGATTACAGCGAAGACAGTATTCCTGTTTTAGATGAAAACAACCACTTAATAGGCGTTATCACGTCGTCTGACGTAGTTGAAGCCGTTGACGAAGAATTAGCTGACGACTACGCTAAATTCGCCGGTTTAACAACTGAAGAAGATTTAGACGAACCTCTTAGAAAAAGTATTGCAAAGCGTATACCTTGGCTTGTTATATTACTTGGTTTAGGTATGTTAGTTGCAGGCGTTATAGGGCTTTTCCAAAACCTTATACCTACGTCGCTTATAATTCTTTACACCTTCCAAAGTTTAATACTTGGTATGTGTGGTAATTCTGGCACTCAAAGCCTTGGCGTTACTATTAGAATTTTAAGTGATGACGAATTAACCTTTAAAGATAGGCTTAAATTCGTGTTTAAAGAACTTAAAGTTGGTTTTTGTAACGGACTTATAGTTGGTTTAATAGCCTTTGCCTTAATAGGCTTATACATTCAATTCGTTGAAACAGACTTTATTTTAGAATACGGCGTATCAGGCTTTGCTATTTCAGCGTGCATAGGCGTATCACTTCTTGTTTCAATGATTATTGCAAGTTTAGACGGAACGCTTATTCCTATGTTCTTTAAACGCATAGGTATCGACCCTGCCGTTGCATCTGGCCCACTTATTACAACTATTAACGACTTAGTTGCCGTTTGCGCATACTACGGCGTTTCAATATTATTACTTGTAAATTTACTTGGAATATAAAATAAAAGCATCTTGATTTCAAGATGCTTTTTTGTTTACTTTTTAATTTTTATTTTAACGACGCTTTTTTAATCGTAATGGCTTTTTGAGGTAAAACGATATTATCAAAGCTATACGCTGAAGAAATTTTATTCCAAACATCGTAATCTGCGTCGTTTTCAGTTTCATAGTCGAACTCAACGTATTCGCCGTTTACTTTACGGTATGCTTTACCGTCACGTTCGTAATATTCAAAAGAATTTACGTATGAACCGTTATTAACGATAAGAAGGTCGGTAGTTTCGTCACGGTCGCCTACGTAACGCGCGTGAGTGTAACCGTTTGCGTTTTCATATAAATCGTCTTTCATAGTTTTGAAGGCTTCTAAACTATCTTCGTCAATTTTACCAAATGCAGTATAAGAATTGCTTGGTAAAGTAGAAGTTGCCGATAAAATAATAGCAAAAGTTACTTTAGCAGAATCGTATTTACTTGCAGTACCCTTACCGTCACCTGGTTCACGAAGCATTACTAACGTGCCTGCAGTTTGAGTAGATAATTTACCAGCGTTAACAAAGCCGTTTTCATCAAACTCACCACGAATACTTGGGTAAGTTTCATCATCAGCGATAATATTTTTATATTCGCCGTTATCCATACGGTAAGAACCTAAAATTAAGTAACTACCCGAATTGTCAAAAACTATTTGAGTGTTGTTATAGAACTTATTTTTAACAAGGCTAATGATACGGTCGGTAGTGTCTGGGGCGAAAGTTTTATAAAGTTTTAAAGTTGAAGTAATTTCAACTTCTTCGCCAGCAGTGTTTTCGTAGCATATTTCAAATTTAGCATCTTGAATAACGCTACCGTCTTGCCTATAAGTACAAGCGCTCATTGAAAAAGTAAGAACGCTAATTACGGCTATTAAAATAAGTTTTAAAAAGTTCTTTTTCATATATCCTCCTAGTAACTAGTGGTTACAAACTAATTTGTAAATAAAAATGCTAAAAGCGCCACCAGTGCTATACCCAGCACGGTAACTAACGCTACCTTCCAAGGCGAAACGGGGGTTTTGCCCGCCACCTTACCAGTGTTGCCGTTCACGAATAATTGATACGATTTATTTTTGTACGGATATGTAAACGCGTAAGTTGGCAGTAACACGTATTTATACGTAACGCCTTCGTGTACGGTATTTACATTTAAATATTGTACTACGTGATAGTGGTAGTTTGATAAAATGAGTTTACGTAAGTTGTCGTCGATAATACTTTTTGCAGTTTCCCACCCTTCGTTTACAGTTTTGCTTGTTTTATGAGCCATAAACCCACTTAAATACGTTTTATCGTAAACTTTTATGTCGTTTATATCATACGGCATAAGTTTATTCATTGCTTGTTGCGTATTAGTTTCGCTTGCCGTAACGGTAACGTCGTCAAAAGAATACGAATAAGTGCCTGAAATAGTGTGCCAGTCGATATACGTAACGACTCTACGGTTTTTACCAGACCCAACCGTTCTACTTCTTCTAATACCTATTACACCGTGGTAAGTAGAATACGTTTTAGTATCGTAGGTAAAAGCAGGCTCATAAACGCCTTGAAGTTTATCAGCGTTAAGTTCTTTTTTAAATTTGCGTGGAGCAAAAAACCTTTTTTTCGCCCAAGCTTTAGCAAACGACTCTGCTTGCGTTTTACCTATGGTGAACGGATAAATTGCGTTTGGCTTTAAACCACAAGAATCAATGCTTTTTACAACGTGCGCCGTTGAACAGTACGGACAAAGTGTTGCAACCTGAGTTGACGGCATAACGACAACTGCACCACAGTTTTCACAACGGTACGTAACGTTTTCTTCTTCCCAAAGTTCAGTAACTTTGAAAGCGTCGGCAATATTTATTTCGCTAACTTCTTTGCTTTTAGCAAAATCTTTACTACTGCCACAATACTCACAGTAAAGTTCTTGAGTTTCAGGATTAAAAACCATATTACCGCCACAATTTTCACACTTTGCGGTAAAAGTATCCTTTTCAGTTGCCTTTAAAGTACGCTCTAATTCAGCCATACATACCCTATTAAACTTTTTTAAAGAATTAGTAACAAGTTAATAAGCCTTTAAGCGTTAAGAGCGTTTAATAAAACGTCTAAATCTATTCCGTGTACGGCTGCTGCTTCGGCAACTGTTTCACCGTGAGCAATAGCGCAACCTAAACAATGCATACCGAAAGAAAGTAAAATTTCGGGTGCATTTTCATTTGCTTCAACAACTTCCATAATAAGCATATCGCCAGTAATAATTTTCTTTTCCATAATAATCTCCATTAAAGTTTATTTCCACACTCTGGGCAGAATTTAGACGCGCCGTCTATTTCAGCACCACATTCAGCGCAGAATTTTTTTACGTTTTGTTTAGCGCCACATTCTGGGCAAAATTTTGCTTTTGAACTAACGTCTGCACCACATTCAGCGCATTTTTTAGATGATTTTTTAGTTTCAGTTTTAGTTTCGTTAGACGACTTAAAAGCCTCGGCAAACACGTTACCTAAACCAACGCCTGCGCCTAAACCAACGCCTGCGCCAGCCATAGTTCCACCTACACCTGGGTTTTTAGCAGCGTCTTTCATTGCTTCAGCAGCGGCAATTTTCATCATAACGTCTGTTCTATCGCCAAGAATACCAAGTTTAGAGCGTTCATCAAACGCTTTTTCAACTTCGCTTGGTACAGACATATTTTCAATGAAAAGATTTGTAAGTTTTAAACCTATTTCGTTAAACTTTGATTGAATAGTGCGTTTAACAATTTCGTTAAATTCTAAAGTGTTACCTGCTAAGTCTAAAGCAGAAACGCCACTTTCACCAACAGCGTCAGTAAGGCCTGAAACAACTATCGTTTTTAAATAGTCTGTAATATCGGTTGTTTGGTATGAATTAACAGTGCCAAAAAGTTCTTTTAAAAATACGCTTGGGTCGTCAACCTTAAAGGCGTATTTACCAAAACCACGAACGCGAATGCTACCAAACTCAGGGTCGCACATTAAAATAGGGTTTTGAGTGCCCCACGCGTTACCAGTAAATTGTTTAGTGTTGATGAAATAAATATCTAAAGTGATAGGTGTTTCAAATTTATATTTCCACGATGCAAGTTTTGTTAAAATAGGTAAAATTTCAGTATTTAAATCGTATAAACCTGGACCGAAAACGTCGGCTATTTCACCTTTATGTACGAAGATTGCGCATTGTGATTCTCTTACAGTTAAAGTTGATTTTTCGTTTATTTCTTTACCTTGTTTTGGTAATGGATATTTGTAAACGATAACTTTTTTATTATCATCACTCCACTCAATATTCTTTCTAAAAAAAGAACTGAATAATGCCATACAAATTCCTCCTAACGTATACTTAATATCACACAATATACGCATAATTTTGCTTTATTAAGTATATCACATTTTTTTTGTTTTTACAACTATTATTTAAATTTTTTATTTTTAATAAAAATTTTCAACTTTTAATCACAAAAGCCCTTAAAAAATTAAAAAAGCGTCGATTTCGACGCCTTTTTTAGATACGCTGTTTATAAAATTTTTCGCCATCGAATTTTAAAAAGTAGGTAAAGCCTATTTCTTTTAAAATTTCAACGCAATTACTAAAATAAAAATCTACCGTGTCACTTGCGTGCGAGTCGCTACAAAGCGTAATTTCGCCACCTAATTTATAAATTTCTTCAAGTAAATACTTTTCAGGATACGGCACCGTTCTACGCTTTCTTGAAATTGCACCAGTATTCATTTCAAACACGTTGCAATATTTAATAGTTTCTTTTAACGCGTTAAGGGCAATTTTTCTATATTCTTCGTTGTCAGTATCAAATAAGCCGAATTTCGTAATAACGTCGAAATGACCAACGAAAAGTGGTTTTACGTTTTTTACGTGGTTAACTAATAAGTTAAAATAGTCGCTTGCGAACTTATTTTTATCGCCGTTACAGTGGTTAGCGATATAGTCAAGTTGGTCTTGCAAAGTGTGGTCGATAGCATAACAAACGCCACCCTCATACAAGTAGTGAATTGATGCAATAATATAGTCGTAATCGGTAGCGTTTACGGTTGAATAATAATCAAGTTCAATGCCTTTAAAAACCTTGATTTTATCAGCGTATTTTTGCTTTAAACGGTCTATTTCAGCGTGGTATAAAGGATAGTCAGACGGCATCATACAATAACTTTCGTCAATTGACGTGTGGCTATGGTCTGAAAAGCCGACAGACTCCATATTTTTACTTATTGCAGACAAAACAACTTCTTCAGCAGTATTTTTACCGTCAGAAAAGTTTGTATGCTGATGTAAGTTTGAAAATTTCATAAGTCACCTTCTACTAATATATAATAGCATTTATTTATAAAAATGTAAATTGTTTAAAATAAAAAAGGCACGGAATTAACCGTACCTTTTATTTGTAAGTCCATTTTAAGGTTTTAGAAACAAAAATAAAAAACACGGAACTAATCCGTGTTTTTATTAGCTTATTAAACTTTTAAAGCTTTGAGGTTGTTTTTTATATTTAAGTAACGGTTTAAATAAAAAAGGCACGGAATTAACCGTACCTTTTATTTGTAAGTCCATTTTAAGGTTTTAGAAACAAAAAATAAAAAACACGGAACTACTCCGTGTTTTTATTAGCTTATTAAACTTTTAAAGCTTTGA
>JAGBYC010000217.1 GCA_017628935.1 Clostridia bacterium
ACATTTTGCTGTTTTTGTACCATTGCTAGTACAAGTTGCGTTGCCATCACTTACGTAATTATCAAAGTTGTGACCTAATGCATTAACGTAATTGCTTACGTAACTATCACCACAGTCACACTCGTTTATTGTATAGCCTTGTTCTATGCAAGTTGGGTTAATAACACTTGGAACGTAATTATGCGTGTGTTGATTTTGATTATTATTACTAGGAAGGTCGCCTTTAAAATCAGATTTTTCACAATTATAAGTTTTATTGTTTGTGAACGTTACGCTTTTTATTCTATAAGCAAATTTTAATTCGTTTTTAGTTTTGTTTTTCAACCAACTTTCACTATTAGTTGCTTGAATATAATATTGATAATTTTTACTGTCACCACTTTTTAATGTGTAAAAAGAACAACCTATTTCTGACGTGTAGCTTTCATTTGAATTAGATGCATTTGTGATACGCACTTCAAATTTCATACTACTAAGGTCTGCCGTACCGTTATTTTTTACTGTAAAATATACATTTTTTTGGTTAAAATTACCATCTTCAACGTCACTAAAAGTAACGGCTATTTTATTTTCATAGTTGCCATACTTTTCTTCATTATTAGCCTTAATAGTGAAAACTATAGTGCAAATAAGTGATACTATAAGCAAAAACACGTTTAATTTTCTTATCACTTTCATTATTGCACCTCTTTAAGCTCTTTAGGAATATCAATTCCCTTTTTCTTTAAATGCGCTATTAAAGACTGCTTTTTCTTTAATTGTTTTTCATTATAAATGTTTTTTGAAACGTTTGACCTTATTATACAAGAAGTTATAAATAATGCTAATCCCACAACGGCAAACGTTATTTTTAACGCAACAGGAAAAATAATTGCAGATAAAATTGAAAACAGAAGAACAACAAACGTTAAAATATTAAACGTTTTAACAAGTTTGTTTTGTTCAATTTCATTTTCTATTTCATCTTTGGCAGATGGAATTTCATCGTAAATTATGGCGTTTTTTAACGAGTGCGCTTTAGAAGTGTATTTGTTTGCTAAGTACGTATAATTAAGTATGTATTGTGGCGCAACGTGGCTTTCTAATAAACTTAAAGTTGCCACACCATTACAACTAAAATTTTTATGCCTATCACCTGGCAACTTCTTTTCACAGTCATGCTCTGCTAAAGATTTTATTCCAGATTTAAGGCTGTCTATTGCACTACTAGACGGCGCTAACGGTGTAGGAGCTTTAGAAGTGCTTGCATCATATACTATTGCTTTAGATGCACAATAATTCAAATAGTCGTTTGCGTCAAAAAAACTTGCATTATCATCGTTAGAAGTTGAATTAAAGTATTCGCCAATATGATTACCACTAAAAGGCTGCCAGTCGGTAACCGTTCTTTCTTTAACAACGTCAACTGTAAACGTGCCACTTCTATCGGCACGCTTAGTTACACCTTTATACGTATAATAATCACCTTCTTGCAAACGTTTATTTGCGGTGGTTTGATATTGTTCTTTTCTATCATAACCCACGGTTGCAGTAAAAGTCATTTCTGCCGTGCCTTTACCTATAGCGTATTGGCGATATACTGTTTTAACCGCATCAAACTTGCCAACAATAAAAATATCCTCTGGCGACGTTTTGTCAAGCGCAATTTTTGTAAGGGCTCGTGCATAGTAGGCTTTTTCATCAATTTCTTTAGGCAATTCAAAAAAGTTTATAGGTTCATCTAAACCGTTGCCGTCCATATTAACGGTAATGTTATTTGTTACGTAATTAGTTTCTTGCTTTCTATTTAATACAACTTGCGTACCACAACTATTACATTTGCCTAATTCTTCAGAAATAAAATCAATATCAGCCGAACCACATTGAGTACAAATTATTGCTTCAACTAACGGCTCTTCTTCGCTTTCGTCTTCGCTTTCTTCTTCGCTAATAACTACTTCTTGAATATCGTCGACTAACGCTTCTTGACTTATTTCGGTTGTATTGTCAACAGTTGCTACCACAGGAGCAACTACAGC
>JAGBYC010000024.1 GCA_017628935.1 Clostridia bacterium
AAAAGCCGTTGAAACGGTTAATATTAAGGTTAAAAGTTTAAGTAAAAACGCTTTCATAATACACTCCTTAACAAATGTAACAAAATGTTACATTTATTATAGTAACATTACGTTACAATATTCTCAAGAAATTTTAATTTAAGGGCAAATATAATAGAACTTAAAATAATTTAAAAGCAAATAAAAAAACGGTATTAAACCGTCTTTTTTAATTTATTGTGATATTCCTTTATACAGTACTGCCAAAACTCATCTTCTAACTCAATATAATTAGCGTTATCTACGATAAAACTCATACCGTGGCCGGCGTTTTTAAAGGTTTTAACGGTAATTAAACTAGGGTTAATGCTGGCTAATTTTGTACTCATTTCAACGGGCACTAACTTGTCTGTTTCCCCGTGCACTATATAGGTAGGAATTTTTACCTTTTTAAGCGCCTTTTCAGCCGACGTTGCGTTAAGGTTAACCCCACCGAATATAAACGCTCCAAGCCAAATAAACGGCCATAAAATCCACGCTGGTAACTTCATATCGTTACTAACAACTTTGTTGATAATATCTTTAGGCGACGAGTACGGACAGTCTGCCCAAATACCTATAACGTTTTTAGGCAAGTTAAGGTCGCTTGCCATTAAAACGGTTGCTCCACCCATACTTACACCCGAAATAGTTATAAGGGTATTTTCGCCAAATCTATCTACAATATAATTACACCAAGCAACAACGTCGAACCTTTCTTTTATTCCGAAAGAAATTGTTCGCCCTTCGCTTTTACCGTGTGCGCGATGGTCTACAACTAAACAGTTATAACCCCTTTCAAACGCCACTTTATTGCCACCACACATATCGCGTTCGGCACTACCACGATAACCGTGGAATTGTAATAAAATAGGCGCTCCGTCAACGAAATGATAGTATCTACCAAATAATTTTAACCCGTCGTGTGAAGATATGGTTATATGTTCGCATTTTCTACTTTGCATATCTTCTATCATTTTATAAATAAAGGCGTTGGCTTCTTCGGGTTGGTCTTCATCAGGAATATCGTATACGTTACTGATGCGTTTTTTAGGCGAATAAAACGCCATTTTATAAGCAATCATACTTATTATTAAAGTAATAATAAGTAAAACGCCTAAAACTATTAAAACTTCTATCATTTGTTCACCCCGTAAACTTCGCGTAAAAGTTTGAATTCTTTACCACTTAAATATTTAAGCGCGCCACCAGTTTCAAAGGCTATTTTGTACGCCGTTAAGCGTTGACCTTTGGCTTTATATAAGGCGTTAATTTTCATATTACCGTACTTTCCGTCGCCTATAATAAAGTGACCTTCGTGCGCTAAGTGGGCGCGAATTTGGTGCGTTTTACCAGTAACTAATTCAACTTCAAGTAGCGACGTTCCACCACTACATTTAAGCGTTTTATACTTAGTTATAATTTTAACTGAATTTTCTATTTGGCGCTTGAAAATTTTAACGGTACTTTCTTTTGCGTTTTTAATTAAATACGCCGTTAAAGTGCCTTCCTTTTCATTAAACGAACCGTAAACTTCGCATAAATAATACTTTTTAACGGTGCGATTTTTAAAAGCGTTTAAAAGTTCAGCATTTGCCGTTTGGTTAAGCGAAAAACATAAAATACCGTCAGTATTTCTATCTAAACGGTGGCAAAGTTCTGCCGTAGGATACGTTTTTTTAACAACAAGTTCGTAATCTTCACTGGTAATGCCGGTAGGTTTATCGCAAATTAAAAGGTTTTCGTCGATATAAATAACTGAAATTTCGTAAGTTTTTTCACCGTCGTAATAAACTGAAATTTCGTCGCCAAGCGACACGATAACGTCTTTATTAACCCTAACTCCGTTAACCTTAATATCTTTTTTACGAAGTAGTTTCATTACCGTACCGTACGAAATTGCGCCTTGGTATTTTTCAATTATAAAGTTTGATAATTTTGAGTATTTATCGCAATTAAAAACCTTCATTTTTTTATCCTTAAAAGTTTAATTATTAGTAGTAAAACGGCAAGTATTACCGTTATAATTTTTACGGCGTTTACAACCATAAAAGCGTAAATATAATAACTTGCTAAAAGTGGAACTATTAGTTGTAAAAGCGCAAGTTTTAGGGTGAATTTTTTGCCTATTTCTGCACTTAATACGCCAAGCGCCGTTACGCAAGGCACGTACGCATACACAAAAAACGTTAACGCTAGTAGGCTTTCGCTTGTAAGCGTTAAGCCGTTTGGATATAGCGTAATTAAAGTAGATAAAACGCCTTCTTTAGCGAAAATTCCTGCTAAAAGCGACGATGCCAAGCGCCCGTCTGTTATGCCGATAGGGTACGTTATAAACTTAATAGCGTTGCCCACGGCGTAAATTATACTTTTACTGTAATCGCCGTTAGCGTACGTTAAATTTACGGTTACGCTTGATAGTAAATTTACACTAAGTGATATTATAAATATCACGGTGCATATTCTTATTATAAACCCTTTTGCGTTTATAAGCAAGGATTTTACGTAGTTTTTAAGGGTAGGAATTCTGTACGGTGGCAATTCTATTACTAACGGTAGCCTTTTTTCTTTGCCGGTAACGGTGGTGAAAATTTTTAGTTCTACAAGTCCAACGACAACGCCTAACAAGTAAACGGTTGTTATAAATAAAAAGGGAGCGCGTGAAAACGACGACAAATAACTTATTACTGGTATTTTTGCACTGCACGGCACGAAAGCGCTTATTAACGCCACGCGTTTACGTGATTTTACGTTTTCAAGCCCACCCGACGCACCTATTGATAACGCCGTACAACCAAACCCTATAAAAATGCTAAAAACTGCCCGTCCGTTTAAGCCCGTTTTTGCTAAAAGTTTTTCACTTACGTATGCTAAGCGTGACATATACCCCGATTCTTCAAGCAAGCATAACGCCGAATAAATTATTAACGTTTGTGGTAAAAATGAAAACACGCCCGACAATGCGTTTAACACGCCTAATACTACCACGTTTTTTAAAAAAGGGTTAACGCTATTTTTAGTTAAAAACGCGTCTACTATGCCGTTAAAATTTTCAAAAACGTTGCCTAAAAAATCACTTACGGGAACGCCTATACCGTAACTTCCAAACGCTAAGTAAAAAGTTATAAAAACTAAAACAAAAAATATAGGCACTGCCGTTTTTGCGTTTAGAGTGAGCGCGTCTAACCTTCCTTGCGCGTACGTAGGCGCGCGATATATTAAGGATAGGTTATTAAAAAGGTTTTCGCTAACGGGCGTTAATAACGGTTTGTAATTTATAATGGCGTTTTTAATTTGTTGTATGCCTTTACGCGTGTTAAATTCGCCGTAAACAACGGGGCAATTAAGCAAAGTTTTAAGTTTAGCAAAGTCAATTTTGCCACCACGCTTTGTAAATTCGTTTACCATATTAACGGCAACTATAACTTTTTTGCCGTTTTTAAGTAAGTTTACAACGTTTTTTAACGCCGACGGCAAGGTTACGCTTTCAATAACGTATAAAATGATGCCGTTAGTTGAAACAACTTCTTTCACGGCAAGTTTTTCTTCAAGTGTGGTAGGCTTAAGTGAATACGCGCCCGGCAAATCGTACACGGTATACTCTTTACCCATAATTTTAGCGCGTTTAGATAGCGTAGACGTAGTTACGCCGTGCCAGTTACCCGTTTTGGCGTTTCCACCAGTTAAGCCGTTAAATACCGTGCTTTTACCAGCGTTAGGCATACCTGCAATAATAATTTTATTAAAATTATTCATTGTTATCGCCTACCTTTTCAACCAAAATGGTGGCGCAAATTTCGTTAGAAAGCGCAACTAACCTACCCTCTACTAAAATTAACGCACACGCATTTTTACTACTTTCACGAATAACCGTTATTTTGCTACCTTGTTTAACGTTAAGGTCGTATAAGCGTGATAAAATAATATTATTACTAAACTCTACCTTTAAAATATTAAGTTTGTTATTTATTTTAGCATCTATTAAATACATAATAGATTATATGTTTAATTTAACAAAAAAAGCACGGTAATTACCGTGCCTTTTATTTAGTTTAATTATTTATCTGATTCTTCAGCTTTAACAACCTTTTCTTCTTTCTTGTCTTTTACAGGAATGAAAAGAACAATTATTAAACCGATTAACGCTGCAGCTGAAATACATAAGAAGATGAACGGAGCAGTGTTAACTGAAAGCCAGTCTTCAAAACTTGCTTTAAATTCAACGGTTGTGAATTTTTCGCTTACCTTAATTGCTTTAGTTGTAGCAGTTTTTGGTGTGCTGTCGTTAGAATAAACTATTGCTTTTACGCGATAGTAACCTTTTTTGTTAGGAGTAAACGTAAGTGAACTTGAAAGTTCTACTTCATTATAAACTTGCCAAGCGCTTTCAACGTTAATATCTTTTTCGTTTTCGCAATATTCTAAAACGTATTCAACGGTTAAGTCAGAACCCTTAATATCAAACGAAACGTTTTTATATTCATAGTCGATATAGCCGTTTTCTTGATAGCTTGAATTTGCGCTAACGTAAGGTTCAGTTTCAGTAATTTCAAAAGTGAAAATAGGAATTATACGTTCGTAATTAAGGTCAGCCTCAGTAACTTCAAGTTCATTTTCAAGTTCTTCGTCTTCAAAATATTCAAGGTTGCCACCGTGGTTAGAAACGTAAACTTGTTTACCACTTGACACTAAAGTTACTTTATAAAAACCGTCAAGCTTTTCAAGTAAGTTTTTAGTTGAAATTGAAAGTGCGCTTTCTTCGTTGCCGATAAAAAGTTCGTCAGTTGAGAAAGTTGCGTAAAATCTATAAGTGCCGGCAGTAGTAATATCAAACGACGACGTAGTTGTTGAATAACTTGTTGCGCCACTAACAGCGTAATAAATAGTTTTAGTTAACGCTGAATAGTCAAGGTTTGCAAAGTTTAAAATTGGTTCGAACGAAGGAGCAGTATAATTGCTACCTACTTTTAAGCCGTTAGCCTTTTCAGTAACGCTATCAGCGTATTTTGTAAGTGCCGTGCTATCGTTTGTTTTGTATGATAACTTACCTTTAAAATCGCTTGCGTTATTAGAAATTTTTAACGTGAACGATTCTTCTAAGCCAGTAGTTGATACGGTAACATTATATTCGCCTACTTTTGTAAATTTTGATTTAATTTCGCTTGAAACGTCTTGACTACCTTTAGCGTAAGTAAGCGTAGCAACAACGCCCTTCATTGCATCAGCGTCGTCAAGCGTAACCATTGCGCCGTTTTTATAAACTTCAACGCCACTAACTTTAACGGTAATTTCGCTTGCTTCTACTTCGTTAAACGCTTCGTTTTTAATATCATAAACAAAATCAACGCTACGTGGAGCAATTACGTCTGCTTCGCTTGCGTTAGCAACTATATTTTTAAATGAGAAAATAGGCGCGATAAGTAATGCGCATAATGAGAATATGAAAATTTTTAATGCGTTTTTTCTAAACATTTAATATACCTCTACAAGCAATAAAAATTTAACTTGTTATAACGTCAATATTACTTTAATATTTTACTATTTATATTTAATTTTGTCAACGCTTTAATTAAAATTATACTTTTAATTACCTAATATTTACTATTTTTGCACCACTATGTATAAAAAGTAACTCAATTTACCCTTTTTGCGTAAAATATAATATCTTACTACGGGATAAAAATGCAACTACTTTTTTTACTTACTACTGCCCTTACGGTTAGCATAGATTCTTTTTTGTGTGGGCTTTCAATTGAAACGCAATACAAAGGTGGCTATAAAATGCTACTTGGTATTACATTTGCCGTGTTTTTAGTTTGTTTGCTTGGTGGGTTTTGTGGAGCAACGTTAGGCGAATTTTATAAAAATTAC
>JAGBYC010000218.1 GCA_017628935.1 Clostridia bacterium
ACTTCTTCGTTAACTTCGCCTTCGATATTAGCGTTTTGTTCAGCGTTTGCAACTTCGTTTGCTTCGTCAATAGCAGTAACGATAGGATTTTCTTCAACGTAATCTTCTTTAGTAAATAAGTACGTGCTATTGTTAACTGGCGAGCGCATTTCAGTGATTTTCGCCATCAATTCTTCATAGTCTGGAAGTTCTTCAAGCGAAGAAATTTGGAAACGTTTTAAGAATTCGTCGGTAGTGCCGAATAAAACGGGCTTACCTACGGTGTCTTTTCTACCAACAACTTCAATCATGCCAAGTTTAAGCAAATTAGTAATGGCGTATTCACTGTTAGAACCACGAAGTTCTTCTAAATCGATACGCGTAACCGGTTGCTTATACGCAATAATTGCAGCAACTTCTAACATGCTTTTTGAAAGTTCGCGTTCTTTTATAGGGTTTAAAACTGAAGAAACGTCGTCAGCGTTTTTAGGATTAGAACAAAATTGTAATTTTTTATTGAAAATAAGTAAGTTAATACCACTATCTTCATTATACTTTTCTTTAAGTTCGTTTGCAGCAGATAAAACTTCTTTATCGGTAACGTTTAATTTATCAGAAATATCTTTAATTGCAACTGCATCGCCCGAAACAAACAAAATTGATTCAATTATACTCGTCAATGTTTTCAATGTCTATATTCCACTGTGTATCAGTTAATAAAAGCGTAATATCGCCGAATGTTTCGTTTTGAGTAAACTTTAAAAACTGTAATTTTAAAAGTTCTAAAACGGCTTGAAAAGTTGTAATAACTTCGTTTTTAGTAGAATAGTCAGTAAAAAGTTCGTAAAAACTCATTTCCTTTTTAGTAGTAAGTTCGTCACGGATAAAATAAATTTTATCGGCAACCGTAAATACTTCTTTAGGAATTTCTTTTTTAGCGTTTTCAATAGTGTCTTTAATATCTACGCGCGTAAGCAAGTTTGTAAACGCTTTAATAAGCGCGTCAACGTTAAAGTCGGTATAAACAATTTTATAGTCGTGCGCGTCGTCGTCTGGTTTTTTGTAAAAACGGTTTACGTCTTCAAGCGATTTTAACTTTTCAGCACTTTCTTTATAAAGTTTATATTCTTCAATTCGGCGAATTAAGGCTTGACCTTCATCTTCTGCCTCTAAATTCACTTCTTCGTTAGGAATAATCATTTTAGACTTAATTTCAATGATGGTTGCGGCAATTTGTAAATATTCGCTTTCAGTTTCCATATCGATATCTGAATTATATACGTAATTTAAAAATTGCGACGTAACTTCTGAAACGAAAATATCTTTAATATCAATTTCCGCTTGTTTTATTAAGTGCAATAAAAGGTCAAGCGGTCCTTCAAAGTTAGATAATTTAGTTGTGTAATTAACGTTTGATTCAAATACCGCCATAATTACTCCTTTAATACCTAATAATTATAACAAAAAGTGGTTAAAATTGCAAGTTTTTTTGTAAATTACGCGTGATATTTATAAAATAAAAAACCGCCACCGCGGTTTTTTATTACGCCCATTTTTCAAAAAGTTCTTTTATACAGTCAAAATAACCCATTTTGTCGGCGTTTTCATTTGCAAGCAATTTGCTTTTTGCCACTTCTAAACCGTTTTTATATACGGTAATTTCACCAACTACGTCGCCTTTTTTAATAGGCGCTTTAACGGCATATAAGTTAACGTTTACGTCAACTACTTCATTTTCATTACGCTTTGAAAAAACGTATAGATCGTTGTTAGATATAACGTCAATATCTTATGCTGTGAGTATGAAACGGATAATTTATCTTCTAAAGGAATATCGTTATCAACCACGCATTTGTTTACGTAGTTAGAAAAACCGTAATCGAACATATTAGTTACGCTTTCAAACCTATCGTTTGAGGTGGCGGCGTTAATAACACTTGCTATTAAGCGCATATTACCACGTTTAGCAGTTGCTGTTAAACAATATCCTGCCTCAGACGTAAACCCCGTTTTACCACCGTCACAGCCTTCGTAACGCTTTATAAGTTTATTAGTGTTAGATATTTCAGTTGAATTTTTACTATGATTTACAGTATCCATCCACACGTTAGAATATTTAAAGTAATTATCGTATTTAATTAAATTACTAAAAATTATTGCTATATCTTTTGCTGAAGAATATTGCATAGGCGCAGGCAAGCCCGTGCAGTTAGCAAATAACGTGTTTTCTAAATTTAGGTCTTTAGCCTTTTTATTCATTTGGTTAACGCACTCTTTTTCGCTACCGTACATTCTTTCACTAATAGCAACGCTAGCATCGTTTGCCGACGCAACGGTTATGCTTTTTAACAACACGTCAACGGTATACACGCCGTTCTCTTCTAAAAACACTTGTGAGCCACCCATTTTTGAGGCGTTTTTTGAAACGGTAACGCTTTCTTCAAGTGATAAATTGCCACTTTCAATATTTTCATACGCTAATAAAAGTAGCATAATTTTAGTCATGCTTGCAATAGGCTTTCTATCGTTTTCGTTTTTAGCAAAAATTACTGTGTTACTGTTATAGTCAAGTAAATACGCCGAATAACTTGATACGCTAACATTTTCGTTTGCGTAAACGTTTATATTGCCTAAATTAAAACAAAACGACAACGTTATAAGTAATAAAATAATATATTTTAATTTTTTCATAATCTCCCCCTAAATTAATTTGAGAAAGATTTTATATTTTATACTAAAATTTTGCGTTGATAGGTTTAAAAAACGAAATAATTAAAATTACTTCAATAACTGCGGCAATTATGCAAACAACGTAAGATATAATTGAATAATTAAATAGTATTTTATAATAATATTTCTGTTTACAAATAAGTTTATCGTAAACGTTTACTAAAAGTAAAATTAACGCAAAGGTTACTATTACGTTTTGAACTAAAACTAAAAATAAATACGTCATTATACCCGTAAAACCTAAACTTATTACGAAAACTATAAAAGTATAACCTATAATAAACCCACGATATAATATTATAATAAAATTAATATAAAAGGTATATATATTTGTGCATAACAGCGAAACGAATAATATTAGTAAAAACGAATTAAACAACCTTGAAAACAATATTTTAAATGCGCCTAAGTTGATATCGGTTACACTTTTAAAATAGTCAACGGCAAACACGTTAAAAATTTCTTCAACGGCTTTAACCGACGGTAAAAATAAGCCTAATAAAACGCCTATTATAAAAGTTACTACACCACCTACAAAAAGGTATTGATTTTTAACTACGTTATTTTTAATTTCTATTAAAACGCTATTCATACCCTTAATTTTATGCTTAACAAACCTAAAAAATACGTTAAAAAAACTCAAAGCGCGTTGCTTTGAGTTAATTTTTAGCCGTTTAACATATTTTGAATAGAAATTCCAAACCCACGCGTACTATCGTTAACGAAAACGTGCGTTATTGCGCCAACAATTTTACCGTTTTGAATTATAGGGCTACCACTCATACCTTGCAAAATACCACCCGTGTAGTTTATTAGAGTTTTATCTGATATTTTTACAACTAAATTTTTAGTTATGCTATTGCGCATATCAGTTTTTAAAATTTCTACGTCGTAATATTTAGGTTCTTCACCCATAACGGTAGATAATATTTTAGCAGAGCCTATTTTAGCAACGCCTATTTCCGCCTTAGTTGTTTTATTAAAATCAAAATTTGTAAATTTACCAAACAAGCCTACTGCAGAGTTTGCAGTAATTTCGCCAACGCTTTCGTTACCTACGAACAAACCTTTTAACTCACCCGTTTTACCTCGTTCTGCTTTGTTTACGCCAACTATTGCTAAATTGTAAACGTTGCCACCTACAACTTGTAAAACTCTGCCGTTTTCATCTGTAACGGGGTGACCAAGAGAGCCAAACTCACCGTTTTCTTTTACATAAGTAACCGTGCCGAAACCTTTAACTCCGTCACGCAAAAACACACCTAATTTATACGAACCGGTTACGTCTTTTTCAGGAAAAACGTCTTTAAGCATTAAAATGCCTTTTCTTTCAATTTGCGTAACTATATAACCACTTTTATATTCTTTTAAAACGTTATAAACGTCGCTTGAAGTTGTAACTTCTTTACCGTTTAACGATAAAATTATATCGCCTTGTTCAAGCCCTGCCGATTTCGACGGCGAAACAAGGCCGTTTTCAGTAAAAACTTCGGTTAACCCTATAATAGTTACCCCTTTTGTATTAACGTTAAAGCCTGCCGTAAAGCCACCTAAATATAAATAGTTATCGTTAGACGCCTTTGCGTAAGTACCCGTAATGCTTAGAAAAAAGGCAAAAACTAACGTAAAAGTAATAATTAAATATTTTTTAATTGCTTTCATAATGGATAGTATTTTCATAAAAATTTTAATTATACAAAAAAAGGTGGATTGCTCCACCTAATTTTAACTACGTAATTTAATTTTAGTTTCGTTTGCTAAGTTAATCATTTGTTTAGCGTGTGAAATTGATATTTCGTTATCAATTGTTCCACCCGTAATACGAATAATTTCGTCAGTTTTGCCGTTATCGTCAAGCGATAAAACGTCGGTATAAGTTCTTTCGCCGTCGTCAGTTTTGCTAATAAGATACGACTTGTCTGAAAAACTTACAATTTGCGCTAAGTGTGAAATGGTAATTACTTGCATTTTTTTAGAAATTACTGCAAACTTTTCGGCAACAGTTTGAGCAACCGAACCTGAAATACCTGCGTCAATTTCGTCAAACACGTAAGTTGAACCGTCGTAGAAGTCAGACGACACCAACTTCATAGCAAGCATAAACCTACTCATTTCACCACCACTAATAATTTTAGACATTGTTTTAAGTGGCTCGCCTGCGTTTGCGCTAAATAAAAACTCTACTTCGTCAACGCCGTTACTTGATAAAACCACGCCTTCGTTTGACGATACGCTTACTTTAAAATCAGCGCTTTTCATACCTAAAACTTTAAGTTCTTGCTTGATAGCGTCTTCAAATAAAAGCGCCTTTTCTTTACGTAATTTTGTAATTGAATTTTGAAGTTTTTTAAGCGCTTGTGTTTTAGTTGAAATTTCATTTTCAAGCGACGTTGAACGCTCTTCAAAATTTTGTAAATTTTCAAGTTCTATCTTCGATTTTGAATAATATTCCATTATGTCGAAGTATGTATTTCCGTACTTACGTTTTAACGATTTAATTAAGTCTAATCTACTTTCAACGCGTTCAAATTCAGCACCGTCAAAATCTAAGTTATCAAGTGAATTTTCAACGGTTACGGCAACGTCGTCAAGTTCGGCTTTTAAGTTATAAAGTCTATCGGTAAGTGATGCAAATTCTTCACCAAAACTTGATATGCTTTCAATTTTATTTATTGTTAAATTAACTAAATCAAGGCTGGCGTTGTCTTCACTTAAAAGTGCTTTTGCCGACTGTAACGCTTCGCCTATTTTTTCAATATTAGCAAAATATTTACGGCGTGCAATTAACTCGTCTTCTTCACCGTCAACAAGTTCAGCAGTTTCAATTTCATTTATTTGATATGATAAAATTTCAATGCGAACTTCCCTTTCGGCTTTGTTACCACCAAAACTTTCAAGTTCTTCTTTACACTTTTTAATATCGGCAATAAGTGGCTTACAAGCCTCTTTTAATTCGCTTAATTCTTCACCGATATAACTATCTAAAACTTTAAGCTGGCTACTTTGTTTTAAAAGTGAATAGTGTTCGCTTTGACCGTAAACGTCGCAAAATTCTTGCGTTACTTGTTTAAGCATACTTAAAGTAACTGCAACCCCGTTTATACGAATATCACTTTTGCCTGCATCAGTTAAACGACGACGAATAATAATTTCATCGTCGAAATCAATACCTATTTCGTCTAAAACCGATTTTGCACTTAAATTGCCCGTAATATCAACTAAAATTTCAGCAACGGCCTCAGTTTCGCCGAACCTAATCATAGTTTTATCTGCCTTAGCGCCAAGGGCAAAGTTAAGCGCGCTTATAATAACCGTTTTACCTGCGCCCGTTTCACCAGAAAGAACGTTTAAACCGTTTTCAAAGTCAATTTCAGCGCTTTTAATTAAGGCTATGTTTTTTAAGCGTAAACTTTTAATCATAAATCAACTAATTTTTTAAAATGTTCAACTGTTTTTTGTGCGTCTTCATCAGTATGAGTAACGATAAGTAAAGTATCGTCACCTGCAATACTACCTATAATTTCTTTCATGCCGATTTTGTCAACTGCCATACCACACGCAGATCCGTTACCTTCAAGCGTTTTAATAACAACTAAGTTTTTAGCGCGCTCTATCGACACGATAAAGGTTTTAAGTAAAGTTATAACTTTATCTTGAGTAACTGCGCTTTTTTCAGTTTCAGGAGGCATTGCGTACTTGAAATTTTTAGTAACGCCCTTTACTTTTTGCAAACCTAAAATTTTAATATCACGCGATACCGTTGCTTGAGTGGTGTTATAACCTTCGTTATTAAGATACGAAACAAGTTCTTCTTGAGTGTTAATTTCGTATTCGTTAATTAAACTTACAATTCTTAATCTTCTTGATTTTTTTGCCATATTACATACTACTCCAGTTATTGAGTTTTACGATAAGTTTTTTAAAGAAATTATCGTTAGTGTCAAAAAATTTAACGGTTTTTTTACTTTTACCTACGGTAACCTCATCATTTGCCGATAAATTTTTAACTGCTTTTCCGTCAACGTAAAGCCCACACTTAGATGAACGGTCTAAAATTTTAATTTTAGCAACGCAAGAATCGTTGAAAACGATAGGTCTTGTATAAAGCGTGTGTGGACAAATAGGCGTTGCAATTAAAGCGTTTAAGTCAGGCGTAATAATTGAGCCACCTGCCGATAACGAATAGGCCGTAGAACCAGTTGGGGTGCTAATAATAAGCCCGTCGGCATTGATTTTATTGTATAAATTGCCACCTATTGAAAGTTCACATTTAACAACTTCACTGGTAGTGCCCGTTCTTTGAATAGACGCTTCGTTTAAAGCGTAATATTTTTTATTGCCAACCTTAATTTTTAAGATTGCACGCTTAACGTAGTCGCCACCCGTTTTGATAAGATTAACTGCTTTATCAAGTTCGTTACTTTCTAAACAACTTAAAAATCCTACCGTGCCGATATTTATTGCTAAAATAGGAACGTCGTATTCAACGGCGTAGTCAATAACGCGTAAAATAGTACCGTCACCACCAAAAACTGCTAATACGTCAACGTCTTTACAGTCTTCTTTAAGGTTTACAACCTTACTTTCAATACCGTTATCTAAAAGCAAAGCACCAAACTTGTTTGCAGTAGTGTTTGCTTCTTTTTTAGTTGTATTTATAAAAATACCTACTTTCATAATTCCCTCTCGGTTTTAATAACGCGTAAAATATCGCTAAAATTAATAGTGGTTTCGCCACCTTTATTAAGCATAATAACGTATTCTACGTTCTTTTTTTCTTTTATAGGAGCAACTGTAAACCCAGTTACGCCAAAGCCTAAATTACGGCTAAAATCGTAAATTTTGTTGCACGCATCTATACGTGCGTTAACGTCTTTAACTATTCCACTTTTGCCTAAAAACTGCTTACCACACTCAAACTGTGGCTTAATAAGTAGCAAAGCGTCGCCACCATCTTTTAAAACTGAATAGATTGCGTTTAAAACGTAAGTTAATGATATAAAGCTAACGTCACAAACAACGCCGTCAACTAATTCGCCAAGCGTTGACGGAGAAAGATTACGGGCGTTGAAATTATCAATAACAACAACCTTTTCGCTTAAAATTAACGACTTATCAAGTTGACTTTCGCCTATATCAAGCGCATAAACTTTTTTAACGCCGTGATTAAGCAAACATTCAGTAAAACCACCGTTTGATGCGCCGATATCAACAAAAACTTTGTTTTTAGCATCAAAATTAAAGTCTTTTATCGCCTTTTCAAGCTTATAACCACCGTTTGACACGAAAACGGTGTCAACGCTAACGAAAGTTATTAACGTTTCGTCTACCACTTCGCGCGAAGGTTTACACCTTTTGCCGTTATATAATACCTCGCCCCTTAAAACTGCTTCACTTGATTTGTTTCGTGACGGATATTTTTTAGTTTCAAATAAATACGCGTCTAATCTCATTACGACTTTCTATCTAAAATGTATTTTGCAAGTTCAATTAAAAACTCGTTATCGTCAACGTCGCTTATAGCGTTAATAGCATTATTTAAACAATCTTGAGCCATTTGTTTTGACTTTTCAATGCCGTAAAGCGTAACGAAAGTGAGTTTTTTAGCCTTTTCGTCTTTACCAACAGTTTTGCCAAGTTCGTTACTTGTTGAAAGAGCGTCTAAAATATCGTCAGTTATTTGGAAAAGTAAGCCTATATTTTCACCATAGGTGCGAAGTTCATTAATATATTTATCTCCACTAACGCAACTTGCAACTAAAACCGCCGCCGTTATAAGCTTGCCAGTTTTGTTTTGATGAATATAGTTAAGCGTTTCTTCATCAAGCGCTTTACCTTCACTTAACACGTCAGTTGCTTGGCCACCTATCATACCTTGATACCCTGCAAAGCGTGATAATAACCTACTTGCATTTACTTTGTAAATTCCACCTATACCCCTAAGCATAGTTTCATAGGCTAAATTAAGCAAAGCGTCGCCTGCTAAAACGGCTAACGCCTCACCAAAAACTTTGTGGCTTGTTGGTTTACCACGACGGAAGTCGTCATTATCCATACAAGGCAAATCGTCGTGTATAAGCGAATAGGTGTGAATTAACTCGATGGCTAACGCAAACGGCATAATATCTTCGATATTAACTTCAAGCATTTTAGCAGTTTCTATCATTAAAACTGGGCGAAAACGCTTACCACCTGCTTTAACCGAATACGCCATAGCAGTTTTTAACGTTTCGTCGCTAATAGATAAATTGTCTATTAACGAATATAACTTTTCTTCAAAGTATTTTTTAGTTTCTTCGTATTTAGCGTTAAAATTCATTTATCCCTCTATTTCTTAAGCACGCAACGAAACAGTTGTGCATTAACATAGTTATCGTCATAGGACCAACGCCACCTGGCACGGGCGTAATGTAAGAACATTTATCTTTAACGTTTTCAAAGTCAACGTCGCCGTAAATTTTACCGTCTACCCTATTTATACCAACGTCAACAACGATAGCACCGTCTTTAACCATATCGGCAGTAAGATAGTTTGCTCTACCTATTGCGCATACGATAATATCGGCGTTTTTAGTATAAAACGGTAAATTTTGCGTTTTAGAGTGACATGTTGTAACCGTGCAGTTTTCGTTAAGTAAAAGCGCAGAAATAGGCTTGCCTACCATATTACTTCTACCTATAACAACGGCTTGTTTACCACTAAATTCAACTCCGTAACCCTTTAAAAGTTCAATTATGCCGTTAGGAGTACAAGATACTAAGCATTTTTGTCCACTTAATAATTTGCCTAAATTTTCAGCACATAAACCGTCAATATCTTTTTCAGTAGGAATATGTTTTAAAATGCTTTCAGCATTAAATTTTTTAGGCATAGGTAATTGAACGAACAACCCGTCAACTTCGGGGTTAGACGCTAAATCTTTTACAACCCTTTCAACTTCTTCTTGCGAAACGCTTTCATCTAATCGAACGGTAAACGATTTTATACCCAACTCGTCGCACGCTTTTATTTTATTGCGAACGTAAATTTGCGACGCTGGGTCTTCACCTACTAAAACAACGGCTAACCCTGGGGTTACGCCGTAATTTTTATTTAAAATATCAATTTTTTCTTTAAGGGCGCTACGATATTTAATAGCAAACGCCTTTCCGTCTAAAATTTCCATTATTTCTCCAAACGTTTTTTAAATTCTGCTAAAATCCCGTTTACAAAGTTAGGGCTTTCAGGTGTTGAGTATTTTCTAACAAGTTCCATAGCCTCATTAATTGCAACGATATTAGGAACGTCATTAAAATAGCGCATTTCACAAATTGCTAATTTAAGGGCGCATTTGTCGGTAGAATAAATTCTATCTAAACTATACCCACGTGAAATTTCAGCAATATCGTTATTAATAACTTCTTCGTTATCAACGATGGCTTGATACAATTTTTCAGCAAACTCAACGTCTAC
>JAGBYC010000219.1 GCA_017628935.1 Clostridia bacterium
TTAATTTAGCTACGGCGCGCGCAGTAACAAAATCAAACTTTTCACGATATAACGGGTTTTTACCTAAGTCTTCAGCACGAGCGTTTATAACTTTGGCGTTTAATTTTAACTTTTCAACAATAGTTTTTAAATATTCACACTTTTTACCCGTTGATTCTACTAAAGTAAAGGTTAAATCGCTACGATAAATCATAAGTGGAATAGACGGAAACCCACCACCTGAACCTATTTCAATACCCGACGCGTTTAAAGGAAAGTATTTTTCACCGTAAATACTATCTAAAAAATGTTTATTATAAACGTCTAAATCTTCTTTAATTGACGTTAAATTAAATTTTTCATTATAAAAAAGTAATAAATTTTTAAATTCTGTAAGTTTTTCAACTTGAACATCTGTTAAAACTATACCTTTTTCATTAAATAAATTTTTCATACACATATATTAACATAATTTTTTAATTTTGTTAACAGTTTAATTAAATAAAAATTATCAACTTTTAAATATTTATAAACGTTTACTTATTAACTTTGTTGATATTTTTGTTTACAACTTTTTATTTATTAAAATTTCTACCTAATTACTTAAAAATAATTGCTTTTTGCTTTATATTTATATATAATATATATAATAAACTGTATAAGTTTGTTTTTTATAAAAGTAAGTATTTTAGTTTTTTTATAGTTTTAGTTTATAATTTTAAATTATTAACTTTTTATAAACATCACCAAAAAATTAAAAAAATAAGATGAAATCTAATAAAAACTATTTTATTTTTTACTTTTAAACTTTTACACACACTCTACTACTACTGTTAATAAAAATAGTTAAAATATTATAATAAAATAAAGAGGTCTCAAAATGAAATTTATCGTAAACGGAAGTGAATTATCAAACGCAACTAGTAAAGTAGTTAAAGCAATTTCAAACAAAACTACTAACCCTATTTTAGAAGGTATTAAACTTTCAGTTGTTGGTGAAGAACTTACTTTAACTGCAACTGATACTGAAATTACTATTGAAAAAACTATTCCCGTTTCAACATTTACCGAAGGTGAAACAGTTGTTCCTGGTAAATTTTTTAGCGACTTTATTAAAAAACTTGAAAAAGTTGAAGATATATCAATTTCTTTAGAAGATAGCGAATTAAAAATTATTTATAACGATTCAGAATTTAATATTGCTACTATGAAAGCTGAAGAATTTCCTTTAATAAATAAAAATATTAAAGAAAAGTCTGTAACGTTATATCAAAAAGATTTTAAAGACCTTATTAACAAAACTATTTTTGCTTGTTCACAAACGGCTCATAACTCAAGCCGTGTAGACGGTTGTTTTATTACCATTGAAGATGATAAAATTTCAGCCGTTGCTACTGATACTGGTAGAATTGCTATTAATAAAAAGAAAATTGAACAAGCAAGTGAAAATTTTTCTATTATAGTTTCTCCAAGAACGTTAAAAGAAATAGTAAGTATTTTAGATAAAGACGACGAATTATTCACAATTATCGTTCAAAAGAACGTTATTATGTGTGAAGTTGAAGGTACAGTACTTATTGCATCTTTACTTGAAGGTAATTATATAGATTATAAAAACATTATTTCACGCGAATATAAAAGTGAAATGAAAGTTAAAAAAGAAGAATTTTATATTGCTTTAGAACGCGCTTCTATCGTAGCAACTGATTATAATAAAATTGTTAAGTTTGACGTTACTGAAAATAACGTTAATATTTTAGCAAAAAGTGAAGTTGGTAAAGTTAATGAAAGCGTTCAAATAGAACTTAATGGTAAAGACGTTGAAATTGCCTTCTTCTTTAAATATATAATAGAAGCAATTAAAAATATTGATGATGAATGTGTTAAAATTTGTTTTAATTCATCTATCGAACCTTGTATTATTAAACCTTTCTCTGGTGACGATTATCTTCATTTAATTGTACCTGTAAGAAAAAACGTTTAATAAGTTGACAAAATTTAATTTTATAATTATAATACATAAGCATGATTTTTATAGTTATGTAAAAAAAGATAGAAAAAACCTATATTAAAGGAGTAATTATTATGAAAAGAACTTATCAACCTAAAAAAAGACAACGTAGTAAAGTACACGGTTTCAGACAAAGAATGAAAACTAAAAACGGTAGAAACGTACTTAAAAGAAGAAGACAAAAAGGTCGTCATAAACTTTCTGCATAATAAAAAAGTGAATAACAAACTTAAAAAACAAAAAGATTTTGACCTTGTTTTTAATAAAGGAAATCGTGTTTTTTCTAAAAGTTTAACCTTACTTTTTATAAAAAAAGATAGTTTAAAAATAGGAATTAGCGTAAGTAAAAAACACGGTAAAGCATTTTTAAGAAATAGAATAAAAAGGCTTATACGCGCGTGTTTAGTTAATTTTAAAAATAGTTTTAATGATAATTACTACGTGGTAATAGTTCCTAAAGTATTAGAAGAATATAGTTATTTAACGTTTTTAAATGATTTAGAGTATACTTTAAAAAAAGGTAAACTTATTAATGGTTAAAAATTTTTTATTGTTTTTAATAAAATTTTATAGAAAGTATCTTACTTATATTTTAAAGTCAAGATGTATATATACACCGTCGTGTTCGGTATATGCTTTAGAAGCGTTGAAAAAACGTAATCTTTTCGACGCTTTACTTTTAATTATATGGCGAATTATAAGGTGTAATCCGTTATGTCAAGGTGGGTTTGACCCCGTTCCAGATAATCCCGATTTAGTAAAGTGGGTACTTTAAAATAAAGTAAAAGAGAGAAAATTATGATATTATCAAATATTTTAGCGTCGCTTGGCGTTATAAACGAATCACTTTTAAATAACGTTCCATTAGAGGGTATTGACCAATTAGTAAAAACGTTAATAGAAACATTTTCCTTCGGTGCACCTATTGCCGTAGGTATTTTGTTATTTAGTTTACTTTTAAAAATAATACCATTACCACTTGATATTTATTCACGCGTTGCTAATAAAAAGAACGCCTTAAAAATGGAGCGTATTCGTCCAGAACTTGAAAAATTACAACGTCAATACGCTAATAATAAAGAACTTTACGCTAAAAAAATGCAAGCGTTATATAAAAAAGAAGGTTATTCAATGATGGCATCGTGTTTACCTACTATTTTAACGCTTATTTTCTTTATTATGGTTATTTCTTCATTTAATAGATATTCAACTTATTCAAATTTAGAAATTTACAATAATATGGCAAAATCGTACAACTATTCAATTGTAACTAATGCTAAAGTTATTGAAAATTACGATATTAAAATTGAAAACGACCAAATTATTTCTATTTCTTTAAAAAACGGTAAAAGTTTAAGTGATGAAGAAATTACGTTAATTCAAAACACTGCAAAA
This sequence comes from Clostridia bacterium, assembly GCA_017628935.1. Lineage (GTDB taxonomy): Bacteria > Bacillota > Clostridia > Christensenellales > Borkfalkiaceae > HGM11412. The sequence goes on from JAGBYC010000219.1 coordinate 3,386, forward strand.
GACGAAGCTGCAAAAACTTATAAAGAAGAAATTAAAAAATACGAGTTTTTATGGATAGGTAATATTTGGATAGGTGACCTTCCTTGGAAAAAGTCGTTTATTTCAGAAAATGATATTGATTCGTTATTTAAATATTCTGAAGGTTGTAGAACGGAAGACGTTAAAGGTAACGAATTAAGTAATAAAGAAACGTTTAAAGATTTAATTTCTTCTTCATTATTAGAAGAAGAAAAAGCAAAACCAAACGGATATCTTATTTTAGTACTTATTTCAATAGGTACAATGTTAATATCTCAACTTATTGCTACAAAAACACAAAAAGCGCAAATGGAATTACAGTCAGTTGACGGTATGAACGGACAAGCCGCTCAAACCACCAAAATGATGACTTGGATGATGCCTATTATGTTTGGTTTCTTTGCGTTTATGTATTCGTCTGCTTTCTCGTTATATCTTATTGTAAGTACTGTATTTAGCACAATTTCTACTGTAATTATTAATAAAATTACAGAAAAAAACTTTGCAAAATACGTGCAAAAGGAAGAAGAGGATAAATACAATAAAAGATATGGGCATCTTATAAAAAATAAAAAGGAAGATTAATTATGGGTTATTATTACGGTAAGTCCGTTGATAGCGCTATTGAAGAAGGTTTAAAAGACCTTGGCGTATCAAAGGAACAAGTAGAAATCACCGTTATTGAAGAGGCTCAAAAGGGCTTGCTTGGTTTAGGCGGAAAAAAAGCAAAAGTAAAAATTGAAGTTAAGGTTGAAGATAGTAAACGCGCTTCAGATTTTTTAGACGGTTTATTTGAAAAATTAAACGTTGTTGCAACTACTGAAATTAAAGAAGACGGTGATAGAATTGAATTAAATATCGTTTCAACTTCATCATCTTATTTAATTGGTCATAGAGGTGAAATGTTAGACGCACTTCAAACGTTAGCAGGTGCAGTTGCTAACATAGGTAACGACGAATATAAACGCGTTGTTGTAGACTGTGAAAATTATCGCAGTAAACGCGAAAACACATTAATTGACTTAGCTAACAAACTTGCGTCAAAAGCAGTTAAAACGGGTAGAAAAGTTACTTTAGAACCTATGAATCCGTTTGAAAGACGCGTTATCCACTCTGCTTTAAGCGAAAACGATGAGGTTACTACTGAAAGTCAAGGCAACGAACCAAATCGTTTCGTTGTTATTATTCCTAAAAACTTAAAAACTTATAGTAAAGACGGTTTCAACCGTAAAAACAACAAGTTTGATAGAAAAGATAAGCGCGAACCAAAAGAAGAAATGATTCGTGGCGAAAAGAAACCTTTAGGTTTTGGTACTTTTTTAGGAAACAGCCAAAAATAATTATAAAAAAAGCACTTAACAAAGTTAAGTGCTTTTAATTTACTTTAAACTGTATTCTATTCCGTTTGCAATAGTTGTGCTCATTTTATAAATTAAACCAAGCCGTGTTGAAGAAAATAAATTTTCTAAAGCGTTTTGTTTTTCACTAACTATTCCTATAATAGACGCGTCGCCTATAATAGGTAATGTTTTGTTTACGCCAAGCCCTGGTTTTAATCCGTAGTCACGCAGTTTTATTAAACCAACGTCGTTTTTATCGCCTACACCGGCGTCAATTGCTAATATTTTTGACGTTGGGTGTAAAAGTTTTACCGTTTTAGCAACAACCCCAGCTTCTTTTGCTGTAACAGGCGACGTCAGCGTGCCGTATACGTAGGCTTTTCCTTGTAATTTTTGTTGTAAA
>JAGBYC010000220.1 GCA_017628935.1 Clostridia bacterium
GACGCTCAGTCGAACCTTATGCTTGGCGAATTTAGTTTTAAAATTCCTTCTAAATCAGTTAGCACCATTAAAATTAAGTTAGAAGTAGTTGACGCACCTAATATGAATAGCGAATACGACTTCCCAGTTCATATAGAAGGTGAGGTGGTTGAGCTTAATCGTCTTAATTTTTAACCTAACTTGTTTCTATGTCGTTAAAAAGTTTAATAGCGATGAAAGAATGATTTTATTAAAATTAAAAACCGATACTTTAATTAAGCGTCGGTTTTTACTTTGTTTTTATTGATTTAAAACGATATTTATGTTAAACTGTATAAAGTTTGCTAAATAGGAGTTAAAATGTTACAAGTATCTAACGTAACCGTTCAATTCGGTTCAAGAAAATTATTTGAAGAAGTTAATTTAAAATTCACAAATGGTAACTGCTACGGTGTTATAGGCGCAAACGGGGCAGGAAAGTCGACCTTTTTAAAAGTTTTATCGGGCGAACTTGAACCTAATAAGGGCGAAGTTTTCTTAGGTAAAAATGAAAGAATGTCTGTTTTAATGCAAAATCAAAACGCTTATGATAACGAAACCGTTATTCGTACCGTAATGCTTGGACACAAGCGTTTAGTGGATATTATGGACGAAAAGGACGCGTTATACGCAAAAGAAGATTTTTCTGACGCTGATAGCGAAAAGGCTGGCGAACTTGAAGCAGAGTTTGAAGAACTTAACGGCTGGGAAGCAGAAAGCGAAGCAGAAAAACTTTTACAAGCGCTTGGCATTAGTGAAGACGAATATTACACCTTAATGGCAGATATGGATGCTAAAAAGAAGGTTAAAATATTACTTGCGCAAGCACTTTTCGGCAATCCCGACGTTTTACTTTTAGACGAACCTACAAACAACTTAGACCTTCAAACAATTCGTTGGCTTGAAGATTATTTAATGGACTTTGAAAACACAATTATCGTAGTTTCGCACAACCGTTACTTCTTAAACAAAGTATGCACGCATATTTGTGACGTAGATTACGGCAAAATTAACGTTTTCGTTGGTAACTACGATTTCTGGTATCAATCGTCGCAACTTATTGCGCGCCAACTTAAAGACCAAAACAAAAAAGCAGAACAACGCGCTAAAGAATTACAAGAATTTATTGCAAGATTCTCTGCAAACGCGTCAAAATCGCGTCAAGCAACGTCACGCAAAAAAGAACTTGAAAAACTTACCCTTAACGATATTAAGCCATCGTCAAGAAAGTATCCGTTTATTGAATTTAAATTTGACCGTCCAGTAGGTAACGATATTTTACTTGTTGAAGGCTTAACTAAACACGGCTATTTTGAAAACCTTAACTTTATAGTTAATAAAGAAGAAAAGATAGGCGTTGTAAGTAGCAACTCTAAAGCGATAACTATGCTTTTTGATATTTTAGCAGGTAAAGAAAAGGCAGACTCTGGTTACTTTAAGTGGGGTATTACCGTAACTCCTACTTATTTACCTGAAAACAACGACGAGTTCTTTGACGGTTGCGACCTTAACTTAGTTGAGTGGCTTGACCGTTTCTCGTACGACCATTATGAAGAATTCGTTCGTGGCTGGCTTGGTAGAATGCTTTTTTCTGGTCAAGAAGCGCTTAAAAAAGCAAAAGTGTTATCAGGTGGCGAAAAGGTTAGATGTATGCTTTCAAAAATGATGCTTGAAGGTGGTAACTTCTTAATTTTAGACGAGCCTACTAACCACTTAGACTTAGAAAGTATTACTGCGTTAAACAACGGCTTAACTTCGTTTAAAGGCAATCTTATTATGACCTCGCACGACCGTGAACTTATGAATACGGTGTGCAATCGTATTATAGAAATAGAAGGCGCAAAAACATTTGACAAGTTAGTTAATTACGACGAATACCTTTCATTAAAAATATAAACAGCGCATAAAAATTACCGCGTGAAAGCGTGGCTTAACACATATTACTAAGGAGAGTATTATGGCAACCGATAAAAATCAATCGTCAATCTCAAAATTTTTATTAAAAATTTTCAAGTCTAACACCGTAAGATGTTTAACGGTAGTTGTAGTTTTAATTTTAGCAACGCTTGGCGTGTTTATGCTTGACGAAGCAAACGAAATTAGACAACAACACCTTAGCTTTTTAGAAAGCAATATCGTATTAGAGTTTTTAGACCTTTTTGGAATAGAAAGGGTAAACTTATTACGTAGTTCGTGGGTGTTATTTTTAACGATAGTTGCTTTCGTTATATTCGTAACGGTGGCGGGCTTAATTAAAAGCAAAGCAACTAAGTCGCCAGTTAAAGCAAACGTTATTTATTACGTGTCTATCGCGTTAGCGTTTTTATTCTTTGCTTACATTGCTTATTCTCAAGGCGCGTTTGAAGGAATAGGCGAATCGGTAAACGTTTTTGCTAACACGGTATTTACTATACTTGTTTGCTTTGTGTTTATTGCCATAATTCCTATTACGATATTAGTTGCTTATTTCTTAATTAAATTTTTAGTTTTCGTAGGGGTAATTATTTTTACTAACCTTAAAAAATTTGCTCAAGAAATTAGCGCTCAATTCAAGCATTCAATGGTTGAAACGGGTGAAGCAACTGAAGATGACTTTGCTGAAAACACAGCAGAAAAAGTTTTTCCAGCATTAGTTAAAATTGACGTTAAAGGGGAAGAAGAAAAAACCGTAAACACTCCTATTACGCTTGATGAACTTGCCCTTCAATTTCAGTCGTTTGCAGCAAACGAACATAAAATTTACTACGGTTTACCGTTAATTCGTTCTTTCTTTGCAGGCTTAGGCACTTCGCGTTTAATTATTTTAGAAGGTTTAAGTGGTACAGGTAAATCAATGTTACCAAGAATGTTTTCAGAATTTACCGGCGCAAAAGCATTTTTCGCACCAGTTCAAGCAACTTGGAGAGACAAAACCGACGTTTTAGGTTTTTATAGCGAATTTGCTAAAACGTTTAAAACAACTCAGTTTTTAGAAAATTTATATCAAGCGTCTTATACCGATAAGGCAAACTTAATGGTTTTAGACGAAATGAACTTGTCACGCGTTGAATATTACTTTGCTGATTTCTTATCAGTTATGGAATATCCACCAGAAGACTGGAAAATTAGAGTTTGCGAAGTTCAAACGGGTCAAACTTTACCTGAAAAACTTGAAGGCGGTTGCATTGCCGTTCCTACAAACACTTGGTTTATAGGTACTGCTAATACAGACGATTATACATTTACTATTACCGATAAAGTTTACGACCGTGCCGTTGTTATCGATTTTGAAGAAAAAACCACTCCTATCACAAGCGAATTTAAAAAAGACGCTATAAAAATTTCTGCCGAAAAATTATTAGAACTTTTTGAAAACGCTCAAAAAGAAGAAGACAAGCGTTTAAGTTCTGCTGAAACTGAAAAATTCTTAAAAGTTTGCGACTTTATGAAAGACGCCTTCAATATTCGTTTTGGCAACAGAATTATGACGCAAATTGAATCGTTCGTTCCTATTTACGTTGCACTTGGTGGCACTAAAGAAGAGGCGTTAGACTTCTTATTTGCACGTAAAATTTTACGTAAAGTTGAAGGTATGTTTGAAGACTTTGTTAAAGAAGAACTTGTAAACTTATCTAACCTTATAACTTCGTTATACGGTAAAAACGTATTTAACGAAACTGAAAAACTTATTGCAAAATTCACTAAAAGGCTGGTTTAATAAAATATGAAAAATAACAGCCTTAGCATTTTAAAAAACTTTACGCGTAAACTTGCTAATTGCCGTTATAGAGTTGCCGTTGATACTTTGGTTGACGACCTTTTAGAAGGTGGTTTTGGTTACACTACTGAAGAAGGGTTAAAAGAAGTTGTTAATAACGACTTTGTCCTTGCCGACGACTTTGAAACGCTTTTAGAAAGCATAAGGGTAATATTTCGTTCGCCACGCCTTCACCTTAAAAAAGAAAACGTGGTAATGCGTGCAGAAGCAGCGTCGAAATTTGACACCACTACGCTTAAAGCAACGTATAAAGATGAAAAATTGTGGCGTATTAAAGACGGTGCGCCGTCGCCAGAATACGTGCATTCGTACGTTTATGAAGACGATTACGCTATCTACGAAAATAGATTTGTGTGTTTCGTAATTGATGAAATTTTGCAAGAAGTTTCTAAAAAAATTAACGAACTTGCTAAAACTATTGAAACGCTTAATAAAAAAATGGGCGCTAAAAAGAAGAGTTTTAGCCCTAACGATTACGTTAATTTTATAGGCGAAGAAGCACCCGTTTTAATTACTGACGACGACGTTAACGTTAAGATTTTTACGTCGCTTATTAAAAGCAAAAAATGGCTTATTTCTTTAAAGAGTACACCCCTTTATTTGGCGTGTAAAAAAGCCGGAACTTTTAATCCTTTAGGATTAAAACCAACTAATATTTTAACTAAAGACTCAACCTATTATACGGTATATAATTTCTACTTAAATTACCTTAATAAAGAGCCTTCTTTCCAAACGGAACAAGGCATGTATTTAGGCTACGTTACGGTGAACTTATTTGCCGCTTTAAAACAGCTTGGTTTTGTTGTTAATGAAGAAACAAGTAAGGTTGGTATAACTAATTCGGCTGCAATTAAATTTAACAAAGTTGAATTTAGTTTAAATGCGTTTAGAGTTGTTCTTTCGCAAGAAGAAAACGCCGTTGTAATGACGGTTAAAACTCCAGACGATAACGAAGGCAAGTATTTATTTAAAGTGTTGTCAAATGAAGAAAGCGCTAAAGATAAATCGTTTACAACCGTTACTAATTACGTTAAAAAACTTTCAATTCGTGAAGACGTTATTAAAACTTTTGTTGTTAACGACGTTAAGCAAGTTCCTAACGCTAACGCAATTTATATTAAACCTACTATGCCAAACGCAGTTGAAGTGTTGGTTGGCGTATTAAAAACGTGTTTATTAGTAGGCGTTGGTTCTACGTTTATGTATTCAAGATACTGCCCAGTTTGTGGCTCAAGCCTTATTTCTTCTTCAATTGAAGGGTATACTTGTAGCAATTGTAAAACTTTATATCACGTATTTGAATACGAAAATAAAGGTATGGTTTGGTTTAAAAACTTTACAAAAAACAAATAAAAAGCAATAAAAAAGGAGCAAGTTTTTGCTCCTTTTTGCATATTGTTTTTACGTATTATTTCAAAAATAAAAGTTCTTCTAATCGTTTACAAACGTAATGATATATAGGTAAATGAAGTTCTTGAATAAGGTACGTTTCCGTTTCGTTTACGCTTAAATCAACGGTCGCTAAATCTTTAATAAATATGCCGTTTTTCCCAGTGAAAGTTATTGTTTTTGCGTTTAAAGCCTTAGCAACTTCAAGCGCTTTAATAACGTTTTTAGACTTGCCTGACGTTGTAAAAGCAACAAGCACGTCGCCGTCATTATAAAGCGAATAAAATAAGTTAGCAAAAGCATAGTTATAACCAACGTCGTTACTAATTGCAGTTAGCGCGCTAGTAAAAGAAGTTAGGTCGATACACGGTATGCCTTTTTGTAAAACGTTAGCCGTATCCAAGGCGCTTGAAGAAATTGTAGACAGCTTAGCGTAAAAATCGTTACTTATAGGACGTTTTACGTTAAACTTATTTAAAAGTTCGCCGGCAAAGTGCGCGCAGTCGGCCGAAGAGCCACCGTTACCTATAAGCAAAATTTTATTGCCACTTTCATAACAACGTTTTAAAATTTCAATAGCGTTATTTATTTTGTTTTCAAGCCCTGCTAACTCAGGGTGTTTTTTAATTAATTTATCCATAATTTCACTAAAAAAGCCCTTTTAAACTCTAAAATATATTGTATAACTAACTTTTTTGTTTGTCAATAGTAGCGTTAAAAAGTGCAATAATTACTAAAAAAAGTGCGTATTTTAACCATAAATTGAATATGCGCGCAAAAAATTTATAAATTATAAGCGTTGACAATAGTAAATAAAAGTGTTATATTAAAAAATATAAAGTAACTATTCGTACGCGTATTACGTGTATATGTCCTTAGGAGGTACGACAATGGGTAACTTTTTAAGAAGATTTTTATCGTTTATTTTCGGTATGATTTTCGGTTTCGTAGCGCTTGCTACTGCCGTGGTAACAATGGGTTATACCGTTTATAAAAATGCAAGTTTAAACGACTTGGGTTTAACTAAAGAGGAGGTTAACCTTGGTGGGCTTAACGATGCAACTATCGAAGAACTTTTAGCCCTTGTTTTAACTGCAACGAAAGACCCTACTTCTTACACTTTTGAAGATTTAGAAGAAGATTACGATTTTGACGTAAACGGATTGCTTACGTCTTTTGGCATTGACCCAGACACCGTTCATCCAGACGACCTTCGTGCAATCAAAAAAATTGCGCCGTTTGCGCTTATAAGCTCAACTGGTGACGAAGGTCCGTTTGACGATATCGGTTTAGGCGTGTTGTTCGCGTTTATTCCTGAAGTTGACGGCGTATACCCTATCTTCAGTGCTGGCGCGCGTAGTAAACTTCGTTCGTATACTATCGGTGAAGCGTTTGCAACTGACGAAACTGGTAATGCTACACTTGGCACAATATTTAATTCGTTGCCATTAGGTAGTATTTTATCGTCAATGTACGTTGAAACTTTTGATGCTAACAACGCTACGTATTCTTACGTATCGGTAGACGGTGGTATTTTAGATTCGTTTGGTAACGTTACTATCAACGAATTAACTACTTTAAGTAGTGATATCGGTTATGAGTTTAACGAAGGCGTTTTAGCAGACTTAGGTTCAAACTCTATCGGCAACCTTTTAGGTATGGGAAACGACGGTAGCGTTTTCTCTACCGTGCTTTTAAATACAACGATTAGCGACCTTTTCGTTAAAAACGGCGACGTTTACGCGTTTGACTTCTTCGTATTGTTAAACGACTTAAAGGTTGGCAGTTTAATGGGTATGACGTATTGTGATATCGATACGGGCTGTAATTTAGAACACAACCACGTTGAAGGTTGGTATGATGGTAGTGGCACGTTAGTTACTAACGAAGATATTGCCGGTGCAATTATGCTTAACCTTTACGACCTTGGCGTTGAAAGTCTTATTAACGGTTCTTTTGACGTTACAAGTTTAACTACTGGCATTTACTTTGGTCAAGCACTTGGCTTCACTAAAGGAAACGACGGTAAGTGGTACGACGCTAACGGTACATACGCAGGCGACTTAAACAATGCGATTTCTAACATCTCACTTGAAGACTGCATGAACGGTGAACTTAGTATTGAAGATACTTTAGGTGGCGTTTCTGTTGGTGGTTTAATGGGAATGGAAAAAATCGACGGCGAATGGTACGACGCTAACGGCAACCTTGTTGGTGACGATATTGCCGGCGATTTAATGAAAGGCTTATACGACAAAACTTTCAACGATTTAACAAGTGGTAGTTTTGATATCGCTGAATTAACTGACGGCATTTACTTTGGTAAAGCGCTTGGCTATACTAAAGGAAACGATGGCAGATGGTATGACGATGCTAACGAATACGTTGGCGATTTAAACAACGCGATTTCTAACATTTCTCTTGAAGACTGTATGAATGGTAACCTTAGCGTTGAAGATGCGCTTGGTTCAGTAACCGTTGGTGGTTTAATGGGAATGGAAAAAATCGACGGCGAATGGTATGACGCAGACGGCAACCTTGTTGACGACGAAGACATCGCTGGCGAATTAATGAAAGGGTTATACGACAAAACTTTCAACGACTTATTAAACGGCGAATTAGATATCGCTGAATTAAC
>JAGBYC010000221.1 GCA_017628935.1 Clostridia bacterium
ACTAATTATTGCTAAGCACGTTAAACCAACCTAAAAGGTGATGAGTTAATTTTTTACTTTTAGATAACGGTTTAGATACGAGTTAGACTAAGGTAAACGCCCGTAGGCAATAGTTTACATATTGTCAAGGGGTTTACCGACGTATAACGAAGTATATAACCCGTTAGATATTGTAAAAAATTAACGAAGAACCTTCTACATTAAGGTTATCATTAATTGACAAGCAAGTACAATTAATACAAGCGCAATAGGGTAAGTTGATGCGTATGCAGATGCTACGTCTTCAGTTTTTGAAACGTGAATAAGCGTACCTAATGCTGGAGTTGAAGTCATACCACCGGTAATTGATCCAAGACCGTTTAAAAGTGGTAGTTTCATAAGGTATTTAGAAAGTAAGAAGCCTGAAATCATAGGAGCGATAGTCATAAGTGCGCCACCTATAAAGCCCCAAGCAACTATATCGCTACCATATAACGCAATTTGTTCAACAAGAGCAACGCCTCCGTCGAAACCTGCGCCTAAAAGGAATAACGCTAAACCAAATTCACGAAGAACTTTTTTAGTTTGTTCAGTAACTTCAAGTGAAAGTTTACCTATGTGGCCTAAATGACCAAACACTAAACACATAATAAGAACGCCACCAGTTGTTCCAAGTGAAAAACAAGGGCCGTTGTAACCGTCAAGTGAAAGTGGAATAGTAATAGAACCTAAAAGTAAACCTGAAATAATTGCTAAACCAAAAGGCATAAAACCAAACGGCTCGCATTTAAAGTATTTAGAATAGTCTCTACCACTGTGCGCGTCGGTAGTTTTTAATAATTCACGTTCTTTATTCATATCAACTTTTAAAAGTTTTGGAATTAGTTGAACGAATAATACAACGCCTACTACACCGAACGGATATGCAATAGCGTGACCAAGCGTAATAACTGATTTAAGGTTAGGGTCTGCTGCGTCAACTGCGGCTGAGAAACCTGGAGTAGACGTAAGCGCGCCTGAAAGTACACCTGACCAAAATTCTGGGCCGTATTCAGGAGTTAATAAAGTGCAAATAACAGCAACTAACGTTCCCGATAAAATAATAACAACGCCTAAAACTATGTACGTTTTGAAGTTTTTTGCTAAATCTTTAAAAAAGTTAGGGCCTGCAATAAAACCAACTGAACCAACGAAAAGTATAAGGCCTAAATTTTGAAGTGGGCTTGAAAGATACTTAACAACCGTATGAGAAGTTTGTTTAATTGCAAACGCATTAAGTAATGGTACGTCTTCTGGTACGATAGTACATAAAAAACCAAATAAAATTGCTACTAAGAATACGCCTGCTGTTCCAAGAGTTACACCTTTAATATCAATACTGCCAAGTAAATATCCAAGGGCAATAATTAAAAAAGCAACTACGAAAACAACAAACGTGGTAGAAAAGTTAAATATATTAATAATACCCTCTTTACCTTCATTAACGCTTGGTGTTTCAATTTTATCAAGTTTAGGGTTGTTAATAGCGTTAATTGCACACCAAATACCAAGTAATACAACGGCAGCTATAGCAATAGTAACCCAAAGCCATTTAAGGCTTTTATTATTTGTTTTGTTTTGAGTTTCCATATATTTACCTATATATTATATAATTACATTTTTTTGCGTTCGGTTTAAAGCCGAACGCAAAGTTTATATTTAGTTTTACTTTTTACAAGTTTAGTTAACTATTAATGCCTATAAAAAGTGGCTTTAAGACTTTAATTGCAAGTTAGGCGAGGCTCTTAAAAATTTTTGGTTGCGACTAACCTTTTTGGTTGTTGCAGACTAAAATTTTTAAAGAAACAAAGCATAACGAATTAAGTAAAGGATTAAAGGTCTTTGCGCTTATAGTCAGGAAGAATTTGTGGTGACATTACACCATTATCAATACCTGCGTTTTTACGTTCAGTTTCAAACGCGTCAACGTGCGCTAAAGTAAGTTTACCAACGGTAACGCCTTCTTTAACCTTTTCACTTGCGTATTTACCAGCGTTTCTACCAAATACGATAATATCTAAAAGTGAGTTACCCATAAGACGGTTTCTACCGTGGATACAACCAACGGCTTCGCCGGCAACGTAAAGGTTTTCAACACCACTCATACCGTTTGCAGAAATGTCGATACCACCGTTTTGATAGTGTAAAGTTGGGTAAATAAGAATAGGTTCTTTTCTAATATCGATACCGTATTTACCAAACATACGCATCATTGCAGGAATACGGCTTTCAATAGTGCCTTCGCCACCGATAATATCAATCATTGGTGTGTCAAGCCATACGCCTTCGCCATCAGTAGTTTTAATACCATTACCACGGCCACGGCATTCACGAATAATTGTAGATGCAGTTACGTCACGCGTTTCAAGTGAGTAAACGAACGCTTCGCCGTTTTTGTTAACAAGTTGTGCGCCAAGTGAACGTACTTTTTCAGTAACTAACGCACCGAAAATTTGTGTAGGTTCAGCAGCACCAGTTGGGTGATATTGTAAAGTATCAGCGTATAAAAGTTTTGCGCCAGCACGGTAAGCAAGAACTAAACCGTCGGCAGTTGCGCCGTAGTGGTTAGAAGTTGGGAAACCTTGATAGTGAAGTCTACCAGCACCACCAGTTGCGATAATAACGGTTTTTGCTTTAGCAACTAAAATTTCACCAGTTTCCATATTTTTTAATACGGCACCGGCTGCTTTGCCTTCGTCGTCTTTAATAATTTCAATAGCAGCAGTAAAGTCAACTACTGGAATATTTCTATTTAACACTTCGTCACGAAGGGTACGCATAATTTCTGCGCCAGAATAGTCTTTACAAGCGTGCATTCTTTTTCTTGAAGTACCACCACCGTGAGTAGTAACCATAGTACCGTCAGGGTGTTTATCGAACATAACGCCAAGGTCGTTAAGCCAACGGATAGCGTCCGGTGCTTCGCAAACTAATTTTTCTAAAAGTTCTGGTTTAGCAGCAAAGTGACCGCCACCAAAAGCATCAAGATAGTGAATAGCAGGGCTATCGTTAGGCTTATCAGCCGCTTGAATACCACCTTCTGCCATCATTGTGTTAGCGTCACCGATACGAAGTTTAGTAACAATCATAACGTTAGCGCCGTTAGCGTGTGCAGTAATAGCAGCAGAAGAACCAGCGCCACCACCACCGATAACTAATACGTCAACGTCGTAATCAGGAGCGTCAAGATTTATTTTTAAATCTTTAGTTCTTGATTCGCCTTGTAAAAGTTCAGCAAGTTCGTGAAGAACTTTTTCGCCTTTGTTAGGACCTATTTTAAGTTCTTCGTAAGCAGAAGTTATGTAGTCTGGGTGGAATTCTTTTAAAACTGCGTCTTTTTCTTCAGCAGTCATTCTTGCGTGAAGGTTATTTAATCTTTCTTGTCTTGACGCTTCAACTTTCTTCATTGAGTCAAGTTGTTCTTGAGTATATGAATACATATTGCGCCTCCTTACTTTTCAATTTCGCGTGTGTTGTAGAGGCGTTTTTGCTCTTCAACAGGCGTGTTCATAATAGCGTTAACTGATTCAGCGTGTTCGCCGTTATTAATTTCAGCAACTCTATCTAAAAGGTGTTTAGTTTCAGGTGCAATATACTTACCGTATAAACGACGTGCAAGAATTGCTACTTGTGGGTGAGAAATACCAGCAGGACAACGTGATGAACAAATACCACACATTACGCAGTCGAAAGATTCTTCAGCGCATTTTTCATATTCGCCACGTTGAGCGTAAGCGATATATTGCATAGTTTTTAAACTTTGTGGGCACGCCTTAGAACAAGCGTTACAACCGATACAACTATAAATTTCTGGGTAAAGTTGCATCATAATTTGTTCAGTAGGTTTAACCTTTTGAATATCGTATACTTGTTTAACAAGTGGGAAGAAAGGAAGTGTAGCAACGTACATACCTTCTTCAACTTGTTGTTGACAAGCAAGACAAGTTTTAAGTTCTGTTTGACCTTTAATTCAATATCAGGTCGCGCACGCGCCACAGAAACCGTTACGGCAACCACAACCACGAACGAGTTGATAGCCAGCATATTCCATAGCCTTCATAATAGTAAGGCTTTGAGGAACTTCGTATTTTTTTCCAAAGAAATAAACATTTACCATTTTTTCCATAATTATCACCTATATTAATATTCCGAAGGAAGTGTTTCAAGTTTGTCCATACGGAATACAGGACCGTCTTTACAAATGTATTGGTTACCTACGTTACAACGTCCGCATTTACCAACACCGCATTTCATTCTAAATTCAAGCGTAGTATAAATTTGCGTTTTATCAAAACCAAGGTCTAAAAGCGCTTGAAGAGTAAACTTAATCATGATAGGAGGACCACAAAGAACTGCAGTTCTATCAGTAGGAATATTAACTTCTTTAACGTATGCAGGAACGAAACCTACGTGGCCAGACCAACCTTCTTGCTCTCTATCGATAGTAAGATATACGTTAAAGTCTTTTTCGTTTACCCATTCTTTTTGAATTTCTTCAATGTCAACTAAGTCGTTCATTGAACGTGAACCGTAAACGATATCAACCGTACCGTAATTTTCACGGTTTGAGCGAACGTAGTTAATTACCGAACGAAGTGGGGCTAAACCGATACCACCTGCTATAAATAAAAGGTTTTTGCCTTTAAAGTCACCTTCTACTGGAAAGCCGTTACCGTAAGGTCCACGAACAGTAATTTGTTGACCCACTTCCATTGCGTGAATAAACGACGTTACGCAACCACATTTTTTGATAGAAAATTCCATATATTCTTTATTCGTTGGAGAAGACGTAATTGAGAACATTGCTTCGCCTACGCCTGGAATTGAAAGCATTGCGCATTGACCAGGCATATGTTCGAATAATTTTTTACCATCAAGGCCTACTACACGGAAAGTTTTAACGTCGGGGGTATCTTTTCTAATATCGGTGATAACGCCGATTGAAGGAATAAGCGTTTCGTTAATCATTAGTTGTTACCTCCAAGTTTTTTAATAACTTTTACAATGTTAAGCATTTGTGGACATTTTTTAACGCATCTACCACAACCTACACACGAATACAAACCGTCGTTTTTAGATGGATAGTAAACAAGTTTGTGCATAAAGCGTTGACGGAAGCGTTGAAGTTGAGTTGTTCTTGGGTTTTCAGCAGCCATTTTTGTAAATTCGCTATACATACAACTATCCCAGCATCTAAAACGCACAACGCCACTATTAGTTTTAAAATCACGAATATCAAAGCATTGACAAGTTGGGCAAACGAAAGTACAAGTACCACAACCTAAGCACGCTTTTGATAATTCATCCCATTCAGAACGGTTGAATAAAGGCATAAGGTTTTCGCCTTTAAACACCGATAAATCAAGATTAGAAAAAGGAAGCGCGTTAATTTTTTCAACTATTTCTGCTTTATTTTCTTCAACTACTTTACTGTCAGCGTCTTCTAAAAGAGTAAGTTTATTTAAAATATCGCTACCCTTTTCAGTTTTAGCATCTAAGTATAAGTAATCTGCTACTATATGGCAGTCAACGTCGCCCATAGGGTTAGCAGCGTCGATACCAAAGTTTTTACAGAAACACGAAGAATGTGGGTTATTACACGATAAAGTGAAAATAATACCGTTTTCGCGTTTTTGTTTGTACATTGTGTCAACAGGTTCAGCAAGGAAAACTTTATCTAAAACTTCAAAACTTTTTACGTCACAAGCGCGAACACCGAAAATAACGAAGGTGTCTACAACTTGGCGCGCATCTTTAATTTCAATGTTTTTACCGTCAGTTTTAAACGACATCATATCTTCACTTTGTGGGAAGAAGAAGTCTTTTGCTGATTTAACGGTTTGTAAAGTATTAATATCTACTTCAACACCGTTTTCGTATTTTGCAAAGTCTAACGAACCTGCTTTTTTAACAGGAAGGAAAAGATTGCAAATACCGTTAATTTCATTATATAATTCGTTAATTTTTGATAAGGCAATTTTCTTCATTATTTGTTACCTCCAAAAATTTCACTTGGGTCAACGTCTTCAGTGTCGTAACTTGTTAACGGGCCACGGCTATCAGTATCTTCGCCTGCTTGATATTCGCCGTATA
>JAGBYC010000222.1 GCA_017628935.1 Clostridia bacterium
GATAAATACTTATCGTAATAAAGTTCAAGCCCTGAAATGCCGTTACCGTCTTGCGACGTATAACCTAAAGTTTGGCACAAAAGTTCGTTGTAAGGATAAACTCTTGTTACGTCGCTAGAAAAATACACGCCGTCAAGCTCGTGTTCTTGTAAAGAATTAATGAGGTCTTTGGTGGCGTGTTTTACTATTTTAATTTCACTTGTTTTTGTAGATAATATGCGCGATTTTACTTTTTCAGCGTCTAATGAAAATATACTTGCTAACGTAGATGCAACGCTATCAACGTTAGTTACGGCGCGTGGTCTAACGAAAACGGTGTAAGTTTCTTTAGTACTTGCTAAAACTATACCGTTTCTATCAACTATATCTCCACGCTTTGCCAAAACGGGAATTTCTCTCGTCCACTGATCTATCGCTTTTTGTTGCAATTCTTCACCCCAAACTATTTGAACGTAAAAAAGTCTTGCAAAAACGAACAAAAAAATAAAGGTTATTGCGCTAAATAACGCAAATAACCTCTTTCGTACTAAGCTTATTGATATTGTGTTAATTTTATTCTCCTTCAACCATACCGTACTCTTTAGCCTTTTCAATAACAACTTCGTTGCTTGAAACGGTTTCAAGTTCAACCTCTTTTAACGCTAATTCGCTTTGTAAAGATTCAACTTGCATAGTTCTTTCAGCAATTAAGCCGTTCATATTGTTAAGTAATGCAGTATTGAACACTATTAACGCGCATAAAGCAATAATAATTGCAACAAACGCCATAACAAGCGCTTTTGCACCACCACGAACTTTAGTTTGCGCTACGTAATCGCTTTCAGTTGCGCGATAATCTTTGTAAATTTCACTTGCAGGCTCGTTGCAAAATTGCATAGTAGTAAGCGACGGCATAGCGTCAGCGTATACGTCGTTATTTTGCGTTGTTGCATATGTATTATAATTAATAATTCTATCAAAATTACCGCGAATTCTTGAGTTAAATTCTCTTTCTTCGGCGCTAATTGTTCTAACTGGTTCAGCCTTTCTTTCCATAGTTGCAGTTGCCGACGAACTTTCAAATTCGTCAACGAAGGTAGCACTTTCAGTTATTAATGACTGTCTAGTATTATACATATTTATACCTGCCTTAAATTATTCTATAATTTTAAAGTTTTTCGGCTATACGAAGTTTTGCACATTTTGAACGTGAATTTTCTTGCATTTCTTCGCTTGATGCCGTTATAGGTTTATTAGTTAACGTTTTTATTACTGGCTTACGGTTACAAACGCAAGGAAAACGTTTATCGCACACACAAGCCGTTTCAAAATCTTTAAATACGTTTTTAACAATTCTATCTTCTAAACTATGGAAAGATATAATTGCTATTCTACCACCCTTGTTTAACGCCTTTACCATATCGCGTATAGCGTCTTCAAGCCCGTCTAACTCTTCGTTTACTGCAATTCGTATTGCTTGGAAGGTTTTTTTGGCAGAGTGAGTATCACGCCTAAATTTAAATGGAATTGACGTATCACATATTTTTGTAAGTTCGCCAGTTGTTTCAATAGGTTTAATTTTTCTACTTTCAACAATGTTTTTTGCTATTACGCTTGCAAACTTTTCTTCGCCGTAAGTAGATAAAATGTATTTTAATTTGTCTTCACTATAAGTGTTTACTAATTCGTATGCTGAAAACGGATTTGTTCTATCCATACGCATATCAAGTTTAGTTTCACTACTTAAATATGAAAACCCGCGTTCGCGATTATCAAGTTGATAAGAACTAACGCCCAAATCAAGCAAAACGCCGTCAACACCAAAAACGTTTAAATCGTTTAATACTTTTTTAAAGTTTTTAAAGTTATCGTGCACGATAGTGAATCTACCATTAAATTCGCTAAGTTTTTGCGTTGCAAAGTTAATAGCGTCAATATCACGGTCAGTTGCGATAAGCGTTGTGTTTTTGCGTTTTAATATTTCATATGAGTGCCCTGCGCCACCTAACGTACCGTCGAAATAAATTCCACCGTCCACCAGATTTAAACCGCTTAAGCACTCTTCAAGCATAACGGATTTGTGTTTAAATTCCATTATTTAGAACTTCCTTTTAAGAAAGATAAGCGTTCGCCGTGAGTTTTATTGTTACGAATTCGTTCACGTTCAACCTTAGCATAAATATCTATACGGTTTACCATACCAACCGAAACAACGTCTTTATCAATGCCGGCGTATTCGCGTAAACTTTTTGGTATAACTACTCTGCCTTGTCCATCTTCATCACCTGGGTAAACACTACCGAAGATGTTAGCAAGTTCTTCTTGCGCCTCAACGTCAAGGTCACTTATACCTTCAAATTGTTTAACGAACTTTTCCATATTTTCGGCTGGGTAAATGCTAATGCATTTTGAGTTACCCATTACGAAATAATAACCACTACTAAGTTCTTGCTTAAACTTTGCTGGTATTCTTATTCTGTTTTTAGCATCTACTTGATGTTCGTATTCGCCAAATAACATAGTTATACTCCTTCACTTATGAAACTATTGTATCATACTTTTTGGTAACTTGCAACCACTTTTAGTAATTTTTAGTAACTTTTTTTAATTTTTTTATAAAAAAATGACCACCAAGGGCATTTTGGCAGTCATTTTAAGATAAATTTAAATACTTTTTTGTTGTAAAAAGACGTTTCGCCCACAAAAAACACTTTATTGCCGTTAATTACAATAGGCTTAGTTGCCGTTAAGGTTTTGTGGTTAGTTGTTACCACCCTTTTTACGTTTAGCGTTTTATTAGCGATATCAATGGCTTTTTTAACTTCGTTTACAGTTGTGCTAAGCCCGTCAACCACGTTTACGTTTGGCAATAATTTTGTAAACTCATTTTTAAAAATTGAGTAATGAGTGCAACCTAAAATTAAAGTTTTAACGTTTTCGTTTACAGCGCTTACGTCGGCTTTAAAGTTGATTTTTTCTTTACTAAAAACAAAGCGTTCAATCTCACTTGCTAAAAATGGCAGAGGTATTATTTTAGTTTTACTAAAATAATTTTTTACGTAATTGCTTTTAGCAGTTAACTGAGTGCAGATAAGCGCAGTATCGTAACTATCAATTTTAGGTGGAAAAACTCCGTATAAGTTAACGTTTAAATTTTTTAAACTTTCACTATTTTTAAGGTCTAAAAGTAAGGTTGTAGAAAGCGTGTTGCAGGCTAAAATTATTATATTTGCCCCGTAGCCGTAAAGCGTTTTTACGCCGTTTTCGGTTAAAGAAATTAGTTCGGTTTTACTTTTATTGCCGTACGGAGCGTTTAAGTTATCGCCTAAATATAGGTAGTTTATATTACGCGTTTGCTTTACTAATTTTTTAAGTAAAGATAGCCCACCTATTCCACTATCGTATAAACCTATTGTTAAATTACTGTTATTCACCCTTTATTATACGCGCCTAACGGCTAAAACTTGACCGATAGTAATTTTTTTATAAAAAATAAGGGCAAATTAAAAAAACCGTTAAAAAAAAGTTGCAAATTATTAAAACCTATGCTAAAATATTTACAGTTTAAAAGTACACGATATATAAGGAGACATTATGCCTAACATTAAATCGGCTAAAAAGCGCGTTAACGTAATTAGCAAAAAAACTGAAATTAATAAAAGCGCAAAGTCTGAAATCAAAACCGTTATTAAAAACATGAAAGCATTACTTGATGCTGGCGACGTTGAAGCATGCGAAAAAGCAATGCCTGCTACTATGGCTGCTATTGATAAAGCAGTTACTAAAGGTATCTTCGCTAAAAACACTGCTGCTAACAAAAAAAGCGGTCTTCAATTAAGACTTAACGCTTTAAAAGCATCTAAGTAATTTAAATTATTAAAAAATTAAGGGTTACCTTTTGGTAGCCCCTTTTTTCGTACTTTATTTATATAGTTTTAAATTTTAATTAAAAAACACGGACACAAGGTCCGTGTTTTTATTTTATTTTTTAGGGCGTTTAATACGATTTAACTTTTTATTAACCTTTAATAAATCTTCTTTAGTAAGGTTAACGCCAAGCATACCCATCATACCAGATAAGCGAAGTAACGTAAAGCCACCAAGCATAGCCATCATGCCGTCCATATTTTGCTTTTTAAATTCAAAGCCCATAGAACCGTCTTTTTTGCCTTTACCTTTATTTTTAGCTTTTACAGCTTTCATAATTTTTGCAATAAGGCCAAAGAAAACAAGTTTACCACGAAGTGTTGACATAATAACTGACATTTTGTCGTTAATAGAAAGGCGACCGTCTGGCATATCGATTTCGAACCAGTTAATAACTGCACCAACTTCTTTCATACGATATTCTTCGTTGAAAGTATCAACTTTTCTAATAACGCTTTCGTCTTTATATTCGCCCGCCACCGCTTCAAGTTTAGTTTCGCCAACGTTAGGAACGTCGAAATAGAAGAAATGGTCTTCAGCTGATTTTTTACCAAGGCTTACACCGTTAGCAAAAAGTTCAACCTCAGGCATATTTGAATAAACTGTAACTTTAGTTACGTCTTCTACTCTGTCAACGTAACGTTTAGAGCAAAGGTGAACGAATTTTTCATCACTAAGCCATGCTTTGTAAGCGTAGAACGAGTCTTTTTTATACTTACGGTCAAAAGTCATTAAACCTTTATGGTTTTGACCGTTTTCACCACCCTCACAGCGCGCGTCAGCACCAAAGTCGAACATATTCCAAACGTGAGTAGCCCAAATGTATTTACGGCTAAATAATTGTTTAATAAGTTCTTCGTGGTAGTATGATTGATATTCTTCAGTATAGTCGCCTTGAACAGGGTCAGAAGTATGCCAGTTAAGTGCTTCACAACCGTATTCACTACAACCGATAGGAATATTTGGGTGAGTTGCGTGGAATTTATCAAACCACGGACCATTCATGCTTGTTTCGCCACCGTACCAACCAAAGTAGTGGTTATACGAAACAAGGTCAGGAATTTGAAGATATGGAGCGTCCATAGAACACATTGAAACAACGGCAATAGTTGTTAAACGTGTTTTATCCATTTCTTTAACTAAGTCGTTAAGAATTTGGTGGTTTTCAATTAAGTCAGGGTCAGATTCAC
>JAGBYC010000223.1 GCA_017628935.1 Clostridia bacterium
AACGAAGTTCAACTTGATAAGCAAAAACTAATTCGTGGGTTAAATCGCAAAAGGAGGGGCTTATTGTAATAAACGATATTGAAACGGCTTTAAAAAAGCGTGCGTTTGGGTATGAAAGCAACGAAGTTACCGAAGAATATCAGGCAAATGATGAGGGCGAAGTAAAAATGGTTAAACGAAAAGTAGTTTTAAAAAGTGTTCCGCCCGACGTTTCTGCCGTAAAACTTCTATTAGGGCTAAGAGAGGCCGACGTTAACTATAAAAACCTAACTGACGACGAATTAGAAGCAGAAAAGCAAAGATTATTAAAAATTTTATTGGAGGAAGAAAATGAAAATAACTACTGCTAAAAGTAAAATCCGTTGTGAAACAACGGGGTGTAACAATTTGTCAAACGTATTTGTTTATAAAACTGATAAATGTTACGTGTCAGGCGCTTTAAAACTTTGCGACGAATGTGCAAAAGAATTATTACAAGCGCTTAAAAAACACTACTCAAAAAAGGAGAAAACTGATGTCAAAAAAGAAGATAACTAATAGCGAAGATAGATACAAAGAAACGCTTGTAAATAGCGTTATTGAAGACTTTAACGCTAGGCGTGAAGAAAGAAGTTCAATAGAACGTCAATGGCAACTTAATATCAACTATTTAATGGGTAACCAGTACGCTGAAATTACGCCTACTGGCGAAGTTAAAGAAGAAAGCAAAACTTACTACTGGCAGTCACGTGGGGTTTATAACCATATTGCGCCTATTATTGAAGCGCGTTTAGCAAAACTTTCTGTTGTTAGACCGGTTATGTCGGTAAGAGCGTCTGGTCCTGAAGATAACGACCTTAAAACTGCCGAAATTTCAACAGAAATATTAAATTCGGCGTATTATAGGCTTAATTTAGACGAAAAAATTGCCGAAGCGTGTATGTGGGCTGAAAACTGTGGTAGCGCTTTTTATAAAATTATTTGGAACTCAAATTTAGGTAACGAATATGAATACGATGGTGAAAAAATTGCCGAAGGCGACGTTGACGTTTCAGTAGTGTCTCCGTTTGAAATTTTCCCCGATTCGTTATTTAAAACTAATATTAACGACTGTAAAAGCATTATTCACGCAAGGGCTATGGACGTTGACGACGTTAAAGCGCTTTTTGGCGTTGAACTTCAAGGCGAAGAAATCGACGTATTTACCTTATCGGGCTTAAATATGAGTTATAACGGTGGGTTTAAAAGCAAAAAAGTATCAGGCGTGCAAAAAAATAGCGTGTTAGTTATTGAACGTTACGAAGCACCAAGCACAATTTATCCTAACGGTAGGGTAATTACAGTTGCTCATAACGAACTTCTTGCTATTAGCGAACTTCCTTACAAAAACGGTGTAGACGGTAAAAGGGGTTTTCCTTTCGTAAAGCAGTCGGCTAACGTTAACGGTGGTTGCTTTTTTGGTACAAGCATTATCGAACGTTTAATACCCGTTCAACGCGCTTTTAACGCAGTTAAAAATCGTAAGCAAGAGTTTTTAAATAGAATTAGTATGGGCGTGCTTACCGTTGAAGACGGCTCTATCGACGTTGACGACCTTGTTGACGACGGTTTATCGCCAGGTAAAATTTTAGTTTACCGTCAAGGTAGCAAAGAGCCAAGTTTTATGACGGCTGGCAACGTTCCTAACGACTTCACCTACGAAGAAGAAAGGCTTTTAAACGAATTCGTGCAAATTTCGGCAACTAACGAAATTACGCGTATGGCAGAACTTTATTCAAACAACTTATCTGGTACGGCTATTGAACTTTTAAACGAACAAGATATGTCACGTATGAGTATTACGGTTGATGAGCTTAAGTTGGCAATAAAAACGGTGGGTAAGCATATTTTACGCTTATATAAACAGTTTGCAGGTAGCGAAAGAATTTTAAAATGTGCAGGCGTAGGTAAAAGGGTAAAACTTTACTATTTTAATTCAAGTGATATTTCGTCTGACGATATTATTTTTGATACCGAAACTGAAATTACAAGAACGCCAGCGCAAAAGAAGGCCACCGTTATGGAATTATTAAATAACGGCTTGCTTACCGATAAAGACGGAAGAATAAGCGAAAGAACTAAATCTAAAATTTTACAAACGCTTGGTTACGGTTCGTTTGAAAGCGTAAAAGACTTAACTTCACTTCATCGTGCGCGTGCTGAAAAAGAGAATATCGACGTGTACGAAAAGGAAATTTTAGTTGAAGAATACGACGAACACGAAGTTCATATCGACGAACATATGCGTTTACTTTTAACCCTTGAAGGTAGTGAACTTTCAACGGTAAAAACTAAACTTTACGAACATATAAAAATTCATAAAAAATACGATAATATCGAAAAAAATATAAATTTATCAATAGTAAAGGAATAATAAAATATGCAAAATAATCAAATAGAAAAAGATAAAACCTATCAAGATAATAACGTGCAAACTACGCAAGTAAACAGCGGTGAAATGGGCGTTAAAAGTTATGGCAAGTTTAAAGATACGGAAAGTCTTTTAAACGCGTATAATTCTTTGCAGTCTGAGTTTACAAGACGCTGTCAGCGTGTTAAAGAATTAGAGCGTGAACTTAGCGTAGTTAAAACTAACCCAAGCGTTTTAAAACCTACGCGTGAACCTAACGCAGATAATAGCGTTAAACCGTTAGACGAATCAGCCGAGCCTAACAAAAAAGAATTAGAACGTAAAGGCGAACTTTTTGACGGCGACAATTTAACTGAAGAAGTTAAACGTAAGATAATTCGCGAGTATCTTAACGGCATAAAAAGTTCAAAACCTGAAATTCCTCTTATTTCGGGCAACGGAACGGCGATTGTTGCGCCACCGTTGAAACCGAAAAATTTTAACGAAGCAGGACAACTTGCTTTACAAATTTTAAAAAATAAGGAGATTTATTAATTTATGATTACATTACAAACTGCAGATAAAGCTTTAAAAAGCGCATACCTTGACGTAGTTAGCGAACAACTTAACTTTAAAACTAACCCGTTCCTTGCAAAAATTAAACAATCAACTGAAAACGTTTGGGGTAAAGACGTTCGCCAAGTAATTCACTACGGTATGAACGGTGGTATCGGTGTAGGTGACGAAGCCGGTAATTTACCAGAAGCAAAAGGCAATATGTACGCCGAAATAGTTGTACCACTTAAAAACCTTTACGGTACTATTGAAATTTCTGATAAGGCAGTACGTGCATCTGAAAATAATTCAGGCGCTTTCGTTAACC
>JAGBYC010000224.1 GCA_017628935.1 Clostridia bacterium
AACTTTTATAGGTTCGCTTTTAGCGTTGTTTTTTAAAAGTTCAAGTTCCGTTTTTAAAGCGTTAATTTGGTTTTTAAGTTCGCTATTATCGTTAGACGCAACGTTATTTACCGTAACGCTACCTTTTTCTAACACACTTTTAAACGCCGTTTCAAGTTTAGTAATTCTTGCTAAAAGCGCGTCGATATTATAATCAACCTCTGGCATACTTGCTTTAATAAGCGCCGTTTCAAGCACCGAACGTGGCATAGTTGAATATCTTAAATCGTTTTCAATTTGCGAAAAAATTTCAAGCACGCGTAGAAGTCCACGCTCAGTAGTAAGTTTACTTGTTTCGTACAACGATTCATAAATATCGTTAGGAATACAAAGTACGTCGTTTGCATTTTTAACCGTTTTAATAACGGTTAAATCACGCGTGTAATTAACCAAATCTTTTGAAATAAGCCCTATGCTTTTACCAAGCGACGCTAATTCGTCAACTAACGCTAAAACGCCACCTGCATTTCCCGTAAGAACGGCTTTCATAAGCGCGTCTGTTTTAGCAGTATCAGTTGCACCAAGCACGGTTAAAACGTCGTTATAATTAAGTTCGCCATCACCAACCGACACGCAAAGGTCGGCAACCGATAACGCGTCACGCACGCTACCTTCACCTGCTTTAGCAATTTGTCTAACAGCCTCTTTAGTGTATTTTTTGCCTATTTCATCATAAATATCGCCAACTAAACTTGCAATTTTATCAGTAGATACAAGCCTAAAATAAAAACGCATACATCTTGATAAAATAGTTGCAGGAAGTTTATGTGGTTCAGTTGTTGCTAAAACGAAAATTGCGTGCTTAGGTGGTTCTTCAAGCGTTTTAAGTAACGCGTTAAAAGCCTCTGTGGTAAGCATATGCACTTCGTCGATAATATAAACTTTATACTTAACCCCAACTGGTGGGAATTGAACGTTTTCACGAATAGTACGCACGTTTTCTACTTTATTGTTTGACGCAGCGTCCATTTCAATTACGTTTAAATTAGCAGGGTTTTGTAAATTTAAGCACGCCTCACACTTTCCACAAGGTGAACCGTCAACGGTGTCTAAACAGTTAACGGCCTTTGCAAAAATTTTAGCAAGCGTAGTTTTACCCGTACCCCTTGCTCCACAAAAAAGATAAGCGTGGCCTATTTTATCGCTTTTTATTTGATTTGTAAGTGTTGTTACAATCGCTTCTTGTCCTATTACCTTTGAAAAGTTATCAGGACGGAAACGACGGTATAACGCAAGGTACGACATACTATTTCTCCATACATTTTTTTATTTTTGCTTTTGCACGCGTAAGCGCTCCGTCAACTGCTTTTACACTACAAGCAAGTTTTTCGGCAATTTCTTGGTACGATAAACCTTCTAAATACAAGTCTAACACCAAACTTTCGCGCTTAGATAAGTTGCTGTAAATTTTAAAACGGAATTCGCGCGATTTTTCTTTATTTAAAAACTCATCTTCAGGAGTGTCTAAACTTGGCGCAAACCTTCCTAATTCGTTCAGTTCTTCTAATGAAGAACTGTTTTTTAATATTTCACCATATTTTATGGCGTTTTTTTTGATTGCAGAATATAAACTGTTTTTAATACAACGGTGAGCGTAAGTTTTAAATAAACTTTTATCGTTATCGTAAGTATTAGCAGCGTTAACAAAGCCCATTAAACCTTCTTGAATTAAGTCTTCGTCGTCAAGCCCTAACAAAAACAAATTTCTTGTATAAAACTTAACTATACTTTTGTACCTATTACATAATTCGTTTAAAGCTTGTTGATTGCCTTGTTTATATTCCAGCAAAAGTTCTTCGTCTTTTTTATTTTGCATAACCTTCTCTCTGTCTTACCGCTTCAAATACGGCTACGCCACACGCAACCGACGCGTTAAGAGAATTTACTTTACCAAACATAGGAATAGAAACTACACCGTCGCACTTATCTTTAGTTAAACGGTTAACGCCTGTATCTTCGCCACCGATAACTAAACAAAGTTTACCAGTTAAGTCGCATTTATAAATATTGCCACCACCAAGTTCACAAGCGTAAGCCCAAATTCCTGCATTTTTAATTTCGTCAAGTGCATAGTTAATATTCGTTACACGCGCAATTTTAAGGTGGTTTGCACTACCTTCAGAAATACGCATAACGGTTTCGTTAACCGACGCGCTACGGCGTTTACCTATAACTAACCCGTCAACGCCGGCACATTCGCATACACGAATAACGCTACCTAAATTGTGTGGGTCTTCAACCCCGTCTAACACTACTATAAAAGCGTTTGGTTTATCTTCTAATGAAGATAAAATATCGCTAAGTTCAGCGTATCTATAATCAGAAACGAAAGCAATAAAACCTTGATGACGGCGCGTTTCAGTTTCTTTATCTAAAATAGCCTTATCTACGTATTGAATTTTAACGCCACGCTTTACGGCTTGGTTTACTACGTTTCTTGACGCATCGTCACGCATGCCGTTTTGAACGAGTATTTTATCAATAGTTTTATCAGTTTTAATAAGTTCTGCTACTGCGTTTTTACCTTCAATTTTCATCTTTTTCTCCGTAATTAAGTAAGTAATTAAGTCTTTCAACGTTGCCAAGTAAGTATAAGTAACCTATTACTGCTTCAAGCCCCGTTGCTTTGTTATAGTCAGCCACCGACGCGTTTTTAGCACGCGTACCCTTTTTGGCGTTTCTTGCCCTTTTAAAAACGTAAAGTTCTTCTTCAGTTAAAACGTTAAGCCATTTATCAGCAAGTTTTGACTGTGCCGTTGCACATACTATCGACGCGCTTTTTTTATTTAACGCCCCTGCCTTTTCATCTTTATTTTCTAAAAGTTTTTGTCTTACGTGTAATGAATAAACTGCATCACCAACAAAGGCAAGCGAAATAGAGCTTAAGGCTTTTACTTCGGTTTCAGTTAACTTAAAATTATTAAACAATTTGACACCACCCGACTATAATATAGTTAGTATAACACAAAGCGCAAACTTTTTCAATAAATCTAACGCTAAAATTTAATAAATTTAATTTATAAATTTTCGTTAAGAATATTTTATAGCTAAA
Organism: Clostridia bacterium; assembly: GCA_017628935.1. GTDB lineage: Bacteria > Bacillota > Clostridia > Christensenellales > Borkfalkiaceae > HGM11412. The sequence goes on from JAGBYC010000224.1 coordinate 3,092, forward strand.
TAATCGCTAACTCCTAAAAAAATTACGTTTGCAATTTTACTTCTATACGCACTATCAGTAAGTAGTTTTTCATCACTTGCGTTTGATAAAAAACCACACTCTACTATAACGGCTGGAATGTTAGAGGTGTTAAGCAAATAATAGTCGCCTTTTAATGATTTTGATATGCGCGTACTTTCTTTCATAAGGTTAAGCCTATTTTGTATTTTTTCTGCTAAAAAGTTGCTTGTTTTATCGTTTTCTTTATAAAAAACTTGCGCTCCACGACGGCGTGAATCTTGATACTTGTTCATATGAATTGATATTAAAACGTCAGCATTAGCACCGTTAATAATTTGCCTTCTTTTATTAAGGTCACGCAGTTTAAAACCTGACGACGTATCACCGTAAAGACCACCGTCGTTTTCACGCGTTAAAACAACTTTGTAACCTGCATTTTCAAACACTTTTTTAAGTTCTAAAACTGTTAAAAGGTTAAGTTCACGTTCTTTCTCCTTGGTTTTTACACCCGTTACGCCTACGTCAATTCCACCGTGACCAGCGTCTAAATCTACGGTATAACTAAATTTTTCGCTTGCGTTTGACAAATAATTTTTGCCACTAAAAAACACGCAAAGTGATATACAAAAAATGAAAATAACTATAATAATTTTTTTAAACATTTTACCACCTTTTTTAACTATTTTGCCCAACTTTTTCTAGCAATTTTTAATGTTTTTAACTTTTAAAAATTGTTTTTTTGCTAATTTTAAGTAAAATTTTATAAAATAAAATTAACATAAAACCAAAAAAAGGTTGACAAACTACCCTAATTATATTTATAATTAACTAATTAAAGATATATGCAATTTTTTATAAGGAGTAGGTATGTCTATAACCGAAATTTTTGCAACAAACGTTTTTAACGAAGAAGTAATGAAAGCGTCGCTTTCAAGTGAAACGTTTAACTCACTTAATAAAACCGTTGAAGAAGGTGCTCCACTTGATATTACCGTAGCCAACGAAGTAGCGTCTGCTATGAAAGACTGGGCAATTTCAAAAGGTGCAACGCATTTTTCACACTGGTTCCAACCTATGACGGGCATTACTGCTGAAAAACACGATAGTTTTATTTCTGCCCCTCAAGGTGGTAAAGTTATTTTAGAGTTTTCTGGTAAAGAGCTTATTAAAGGTGAGTCAGACGCGTCGTCGTTCCCTAACGGTGGTATTCGCGCAACTTTCGAAGCGCGTGGCTTTACTGCGTGGGACCCTACTTCTTACGCTTTTATCAAAGATAAAACTTTATATATTCCAACTGCGTTTTGTGCTTTTAACGGCGAAGCGCTTGACAAAAAAACACCTTTACTTCGTTCAGTAGAAGCGTTAAACAAACAAGCAATGCGCGTTTTACGTTTACTTGGCAACACAACTGCTAAAAGCGTTAAAGTTTCAATAGGTGCAGAACAAGAATATTTTTTAATTGATAAAAAAATGGGACTTTTACGCCCTGACTTAGTTTTTACTGGTAGAACTTTATTCGGTGCTAAGCCACCTAAAGGCCAAGAACTTGAAGACCATTACTTTGGTTCAATTAAACCACGCGTAAAATCGTTTATGGAAGAACTTGACGAAGAACTTTGGAAGTTAGGTATTCCAGTTAAAACTGAACATAACGAAGCGGCCCCTGCTCAACACGAAATAGCGCCTATTTATTCGTCGGTAAACGTTGCAACTGACAACAACCAACTTATAATGGACCTTATGAAGAAAACTGCCGACAAACACGGCTTAATTTGTTTACTTCACGAAAAACCTTTTGCAGGCGTTGCTGGTAGTGGTAAACACAATAACTGGTCTATTGAAACAAGTGATGGTGAAAACTTATTAAAACCTGGTAAAACACCAAGTGAAAACTTACAGTTTTTACTTTTCCTTGCCTCAGTTATTAAAGCGGCAGACGATTATCAAGATTTATACCGTTCGGCAGTTGCAAGCGCTGGTAACGACCATCGTTTAGGTGCAAGCGAAGCCCCACCTGCTATCATTTCAGTTTACCTTGGCGAAGATTTACTTTCAGCCCTTAAAGCGCTTGAAAATCACGACCTTTACAAAACAACTAAAACTAAAATGTCGCTTGGTGTAAAAATACTTCCTACCCTTTCTAAAGACGCTACTGATAGAAACCGTACGTCACCACTTGCTTACACTGGTAACAAGTTTGAATTTAGAATGGTTGGTGCAAGCGATTCTACTGCAGATAGTAGCGTTGTTTTAAACGTTACCGTTGCTGAAAGTTTACGTCTTTTTGCTGACGAACTTGAAAAAGCAACTGATATTGAAAAAGCCGTTCACGATATAGTAGTTAACACAGTTAAAAAGCATAAACGCATATTATTTACTGGCAACAACTACGCTACTGAATGGACTGAAGAGGCTGAAAAGCGTGGGCTTAAAAATTTACGTTCTACACCAGAAGCTGCAAGCATATTAACTGATGAAAAGAACGTATTATTATACGAACGCCACAAAGTGTTCTCGTATACCGAAATAGCGTCACGTCAACAAATTATGTTTGAAAACTACTCACGCGTAATCAACATTGAAGCGCTTACGGTAGTTGATATGGCTAAAAAGAATATTTTCCCTGCAATAAACTCATACGTAAACGATATTATCAATGGTATTAACGCTAAAAAATCAGTTGGTATCGACGCTTACGAAGATTTACGTTTAAGCAAAAAATTATCTAACCTTAACAGCCAAATTTACGTTGCTACTGAAAAACTTGAACGCCTTATTGTTGAAGCTAAAAAGATTAAAGACGCTAAAACTCAAGCGTTCTATTATCACGACGAAATATTGTCGCTTATGAAAGAAATTCGTTCGTATGCCGACGAAGCAGAAAAAAATACTGCGTCTAACGTATGGCCATACCCATCATACAGCGATTTATTATTCAGCGTTAACTAATAGTTAAATAGGAGAAATTATGAAAGATAGAGTGTATAACTTCTCAGCAGGTCCATCAATGTTACCTGTGGAAGTTTTAGAAGAAATTCAAAAAGACTTATTAAA
>JAGBYC010000225.1 GCA_017628935.1 Clostridia bacterium
CAATTAAAATACTCTCAACTTCGTCGATACTAGCAAAGTTTAAGCCACGTTGAACCATTTCAGACAAGTTAACTTTTAAATTATCACGCAAATAGTCGAATCCGAATTCGTTGTTAGTACCGTAAGTGATATCGCAAGCATAGGCTTCGCGTTTTTGGTCGTCAGTAAGTTCGTGAAGGTTTACGCCAACGGTTAAACCTAAGTAACGGTATACTTTACCCATCCACTCTGCGTCACGCGATGCTAAATAATCGTTAACGGTAACGATATGAACGCCTTTACCACTTAACGCGTTAAGGTATGCAGGTAAAGTTGCCATAAGCGTTTTACCTTCACCCGTTTTAAGTTCGGCAACACGGCCTTCGTGCACGCAGATACCACCCATAAGTTGAACACGGTAGTGGCGCATATTAAGTACACGATAACTTGCTTCTCTAACGGTTGCAAAAGCGTCTACTAAAATATCGTCTAACGATTCACCGTTTGCTAAACGCGTTTTTAATACGTTAGTTTGGTTTTTAAGTTCTTCTTCAGTCATTGCCTCGTATTTTGGTGACAATTCCATAATTTTATCGGCAGTTTTACCGATATTTTTTAAACTAACGCGAGTATCGTGAGTTAAAATCCATTTAATAAGTCCCATATAATCTCCAAAATGCGTATTTACGCATTATAAACGTTCTATTAACCTATTTTACTATATTTTGCCGTTTTAGTAAACAATTTTTTAAGGCATTTAACGTATTTTAAGGTAAATTTTACAAAAATTTTGTCATTTTTTAATTTTTTAGGCATTAAAAAAAGAGAGTCTAACTCTCTTTAATATTTTCAGTTTCATCTTCGAACTTAACTTTTAAAGCGCTTGACTGTACTGACGCCACAGTTAAAACGGTTACCGTAAGCGCACCTTTCTTTTTCAAAGCGCTTGCTAAAATATCTGCCGTTGCACCCGTTGTTAAAACGTCGTCTACTAATAAAACGTGCTTGTTTTCAACGCTACTTTTATACACGGTGAACGACTTTTTAAGGTTGTTTCTACGCTCTAACTTTGTTAAGTTGGCTTGGCGTGGAGTTTCACGCGTCTTTTTAATAACGCTAGCGTCGTACGGAACGTTTATTAAATTTGACAATTCGCTTGCTAAAAGTTCGGCGTGGTTATAGCCCCTTTCTTTAAGACGTTCAGCCGTCATAGGAACGCTAACTATTACGTCGCTAGTTAAAAATTCGCTAACGTAAATAGACTTTAATTTATCGGCAAAAACTTCGGCTAAGTATTTTTTACCGTCATACTTAAACGCTTTAATAAAAGCGTTTATAGGTTCAACGTAATCAAACGCGCTACGCGCTTTATCAAAGTTAATATTCCATTCTACGCAACTGTTACAGTAGTTGACGGCATAGTTAGTTATACGCCCACAATGGTCGCACCTATCCTTTTTAATTTTAGGCAAAGTTTTTTCGCAGTCGTCACAAAAATACTTGCCTGTAAATATTTCTTTTTCGCAAGCGTTACAAGTGTAATTTACTTGGAAAAATAATTTTGATAAAACGTCTCTTAAAGTGTTATTCATTGTAAATTATTATTTTTTGTCCTGGGTAAAAATAAGTTATTTTGTTAATTTTATATAACGTTTCAGTATCGCCAAACCTTTTTAAACTTTCAATAGTGTCGGTTGGTTTTACGGTATATATTTTAGAGTATTTTTTAACGTAAAGCGCCCTATTACTAACGTCTAACGAAGTTAAATTATTAACTTCGGCTATTAAACGCTTGGGCATATTAAACATTTTTTCAACGCTACTAAGCGTATCAGTTTTTGACGTAAAGTAAACGCCTTCGCCATTAGTTGAAATAACGCTAACTAATTTTTGCATACCTAAATTTATTAACTAAACGGTTAATTTATGCAAAAACGTCTTCTAATTAAAAAAGTAACCGAATAAAATATAGCGTATTTTATAGGTGCATTATTAAAACTTTAGTAAAAACTATGGCGCTTGTTACGGTGTTTTCGTGCATTGAGCGTGCGCTTGGCTTTATTTATAGAATATTTTTATCACGCTCGCTTGGGGCTGAAACGTTAGGCGTTTATCAAGTTGCGTTATCGGTAATAGGCTTACTTATGACGATAACTTCTTCTGGAATACCTATAACGGTGTCACGGCTAATGGCAAAACGCCACGCCATAGGCAATAAAAGTGGCAAATACGCCGTAGTTACGGCAGGAATTTTTATTGCCCTTATAATATCTGTTCCGTTAATTTTATTGCTACTAATTTTTGGCGATAACTTAACCTTTTTAGTTACTAATTTACAGTCGCATAAAGCGTTAAAAATTATGCTACCGGGCGTTATTATAACGTCGGTTTACGCAGTAATTCGTGGCTTTTTTTGGGGTGAAAAACGCTTTTTTACCTATTCGGTAATAGAACTTGCCGAAGAAATAGTTATGCTTATTGCCGGCGTTATTTTAGTAAACGCCTCTACCAGTAATTTAACGGGCGCAGAAAAAGCGTCTTACGCCGTACTTATATCATACGTTTTTTCATTTTTAATGTCAAGCGTAACTTACTTTTTGTTCGGTGGAAAAATAACTAAATGTAAAACGGAACTTAAACCGTTAATTACGTCGGCAACGCCAATAACGTTAATGCGTACACTCACAAGCCTACTTAACACGCTGATTGCTATAATACTGCCTAACAGACTTATCGCGTCGGGGCTTACTAACAGCGTTGCTATGAGTAAATACGGCGCGCTTTCTGGTATGAGCATTCCCCTTATATACATACCTTCAACGCTAATAGGTTCAATAGCACTTGTGTTAGTGCCAGAACTAGCAGAAAACTTTTATCGTAAAAATATGGTAACGCTTAAAAACAACGTTGAAAAGGCAGTAAAATGCGCCGTGTTTATATCAACGCTAATAATACCCGTGTTTATTGCGCTTGGCAAAGAAATAGGCACGCTAATTTATAACAATTTAGAAGCAGGCGAATACGTGCAAAAAGCGTCGATAATAATGTTTCCTATGAGTATTTCACTAATTACAACAAGTATGCTAAACAGCCTTAATTTAGAAAAAAAGACGCTTAAATACTACACTATAGGCGCGTTTTTATTACTGCTTTGCATTTGGTTTTTGCCAAACGTTATAGGTATTTATTCGCTTGTAGTAGGGCTTATGATAAGTTATATAATAACTGCCGTTTGCAACATAAAACTAATATCAAAAACTTGCATAGTTGCACCTAAATTTACGGTGTTTATAGTGGCAAGTTTAGTGTTTATAGTGCCGTCAACCTTGCTATCGTATCTACTTAATAACGTGCTAATTTTAGTAATACCAAAAACGCTTTCAATTATAATTACGGGTATAATTACGGTGGCGTTTACTTATTTATTTTATAAAATTTTTGACCTTTTTGACCTAACCGAACTTATAAAAAGCAAAAAATAAAAACGCCGATTTCGGCGTTTTTTATTGTAAGTCTTTTTTAAAAATAGGTGTTGAAATTATCATAGGTGTTAATACAAAAATTAAACCGTAATTAACTAAACAGTTAAAAATTAACCCCTTAAAAAACAGCCTATAAATTAGGTACGTTAGGTAGTTTGCGCTTGTTCCTAAAGTAGTGGAAACGTATTCTAAAAACGCGATAGGTAAACCCACAACGTAGTAGTTATACATATAAAAACCGGTGGTGTTAATAAGCACCGTTCCAACGGTAAACGACGCAATACAAATAAGCGCCAACTTAACGAAAACAGCACCTTTAAACTTAAAGCGTATAAAGTGGAAAATAACCCCTGCTAAAAACGACGTAACGGCTATTGCAAGCCCTACCCAAAGCATATAAATTCCACCCTTCGAGTTCATTAAAAACCCGATAGCATCAGCAAACATACACGACGCAAAGCCCGACAACGGCCCTATCAATATACCTGCTATTGCCGACGTTGCTATGGTAAGCGAATACTGAGCGTCAAACAAACTGAACTCAAGCAAGGTGTTGCAAACGGTTAAAAACGCCGTAACCACTGCTATATACGCTATTTTTTTAGCCGGCGTTTTATTGATAATAAAGGGCGAAAAAGTAAGCTTTTGTAAAACGCTTTTGTTTTGATAATTTTTGCACATAAAAAAACCTCGTTAGAGGTCCGTTAAAAAGGTATTACCTTAAAGCAACGGACGCGCCCTCAAACCGCAACTTAAAGTTTTCGTTCGTAGACGACATCCCATTCCACGACACTTAACGCTTTCAGGCTACTCTGCTTTTGATAGGTATATTTTAGCATAAACGGTCAAAAAAATCAATTAAATAAGAATAAAAATGGCTAAATAGGTTAAAAATTTACCTATGGCTATAATATTTATTCGTTCCACTATAACTTACGTTGTTTTGCTTATTTTAATGCGCTTTATGGGTAAGCGTCAAATAGGCGAAATGCAACCTTTCGAGTTTATTATTACCCTTTTAATTTCAGAACTTGCGTGTATTCCTATGACGGACGTTTCTATTCCACTTTTGTACGGGTTATCGGCTATGCTTGCCGTGTTTATACTTCACCAACTAATGTCCGTTTTAGAGCAAAGTGGCAAGTTTATGAAGTTTGCTTTAAGTGGCAAGCCGTCGGTAGTAATAACGAAAACGGGCGTTGATTTTAAAGAACTTAAAAAGAATAATTTAGACGTTGACGACCTTATTGAATCAATGCGAAGTTTAGGCTATTTTGCGCTTGATAGCGTCGACTACGCCATCTACGAATCAAACGGCAAACTTTCAGCCGTTGAAAAGAAAACTAACGGTGAAGAATATTCGCCGTCTAGCCTACCTATTTTGATTGTAAAAAGTGGCAAGCCGTTTGAAAAAAACTTGCAAATAGCGTCGCTTAGCGAAAACGACGTTATTGCCATTGCTAATAAAGAAGGTATTTCGCGCCTAAAAAACGTTGACGTTTTAACTATTGACGGTGACGGCAACTATTATATTCAGCAAGACGGACGGCAATATAAAACGGGTAAATACGTGCTTAAAGGGGGTACGAAATGGTAAAATCGATAATATCGGCAATACTTGGGCTGTTGATACTAATAGGCGCGTCGATAGTAGAAAATAAGGTGGTAGAAAATTCGTTTAACAATTTTGGCAATA
>JAGBYC010000226.1 GCA_017628935.1 Clostridia bacterium
ACAAAGAAACGACTTTAAAACCTTTTACCAAAAATAATCTATTAAATTAAAGGCTTGTATATACAAGCCTTTAATTTAATAGATTATTTTTGGTAAAAGGTTTTAAAGTCGTTTCTTTGTTTTTTTACTTCGCTAAAGCCCGTTCCACCTTGGCTATTACGTTTGTTTACGCAAGTAACAAGGTCAATAGCCTCAAAAACGTCACTTTCAAACACGTTGCTGTACGCTTTAAATTCTTCAATAGTTAAGTCTTCTAAAACTTTATTTTGTTTAATTAAATCGCCAACTATCGTGCCTGTAATTTTATACGCCGTACGGAAAGGAACGCCTTTTTTAGTTAAATAATCGGCACAGTCGGTAGCGTTGATAAATCCTTTTTTAGATGCTAAAAGCATATTTTCTTTAAGTACTTTTGAAGTTGCAAGCATAGGAGCAAAAACTTCTAAGCACGCTTTAACTGTATCGAAAGCGTCGAAAACACATTCTTTATCTTCTTGCATATCTTTATTGTAAGCAAGTGGCAAGCCTTTTAAAATGGTAAGCATAGCCATAAGGTCGCCGTACACTCTGCCCGTTTTACCACGAACAAGTTCAGCCATATCGCTGTTTTTCTTTTGTGGCATTATTGACGAACCGGTAGAGAATTCGTCGCTTAACTCTAAAAACTTAAATTCCCAGCTCGTCCATAAAATAACTTCTTCTGAAAAACGTGAAAGGTGCGTCATAATAAGCGATAAAGCGCTTAACGCATCAACAGCAAAGTCACGGTCAGAAACACCGTCAATACTGTTAGCAGTATAACTTGTAAAACCTAACTTTTCAGCAGTTAAGTTACGGTTGATAGGGTATGTTGTTCCTGCTAAAGCCGAACTACCAAGTGGAAGGTAGTTCATACGAGCGTAAGCGTCGTCAATACGTGAAACGTCACGCTTAAACATATTAGCGTAAGCAAGTAAGTGTTGAGCAAACGAAATAGGTTGCGCGCGTTGAAGATGAGTGTAACCTGGCATTATAGTTTCAACGTTTTCTTCAGCCTTTTCAACCACTACTTTAATAAGGTTTAAAAGTAAGGTTTTTACTGAAGAAAGTTCGTCTTTTACGTACATTTTAAAGTCAGTTGCAACTTGGTCGTTACGGCTACGCGCTGTGTGAAGTTTTTTACCAACGTCGCCTACGCGTTTAGTAAGTTCAGCCTCAACGAACATATGAATATCTTCTGCGCCCGTATCGAATTTTAACGTACCGTTTTCAATATCAGATAAAATACTTTCAAGCCCATCAATAAGTATTTGCGATTCATTTTCGCTAATAACGTTGCATGCTGAAAGCATAGTTGCGTGGGCGATAGAGCCTAAAATATCTTGTTTATACATTTTGCAATCAAACGATAAAGATGAGTTAAAATCGTCTGCAGTTTTGTCAAGGCTTTTTTCAAAACGCCCTGCCCACATTTTTTCCATAATTAAATCCTACTTTTTATTTTTTAAATTAACTTCGGCTTGAACCTTAATAGGTAAACCAAAAAGGTTAATAAAGCCAGTTGCATCGGCTTGGTTGTAAACGTTGTCTTCACCAAACGTAGCAATTTCTTCGCTGTATAACGAATAATCACTCCAAGCGCCTGCTTTAATCATATTACCTTTGTAAAGTTTAATTTTTACTTTACCAGTAACCTTTTCTTGTGTTTTGTCAACGAAAGCAGTAAGCGCTTCACGAAGTGGAGTAAACCATTGACCATTGTAAACAAGGTCAGCAAACGTAACGGCAAGTTCTTGTTTTTTGTGCGCCACGTATTTATCTAAACAAAGTGTTTCTAAGTATTTATGCGCAAAGTATAAAATAGCGCCACCTGGTGTTTCATAAACGCCACGGCATTTCATACCAACTAAACGGTTTTCAACTATATCAAGTAAACCGATACCGTTTGCACCACCAACTTCGTTAAGAGCAAGTACAATTTCTTTAGCAGTCATTTTTTGACCGTTAAAAGCAGTTGGATAACCCTTTTCAAAATCTAAGGTAATGTAGGTTGGCTTATCTGGTGCTTGCATAGGAGAAACGCCCATTTCAAGAAAACCTTCTTTTTCATACAAAGGTTCGTTGCCAACGTCTTCTAAGTCTAAACCTTCGTGTGATAAGTGCCAAATGTTTTTATCTTTACTATAGTTAGTTTCACGGTTTATTTTAAGTGGAATATCGTGCGCTTCAGCATAGTCGATTTCTTCTTCACGCGATTTAATTGACCATTCACGCCAAGGAGCGATAATTGCCATTTGTGGTGCTAACGCTTTAATTGTAAGTTCAAAACGAACTTGGTCGTTACCCTTACCCGTACAGCCGTGAGCAATTGCATCTGCGCCTTCTGCTAACGCGATTTCAACAATACGTTTAGCAATAATAGGACGAGCAAACGACGTGCCAAGCATATATTCTTCGTATAACGCGCCTGCTTGAACGGTTGGAATAACAAAGTCTTCAACAAATTCATCAGTTAAGTCTTCAATGTAAAGTTTGCTTGCACCTGTTTTTAAAGCCTTTTCTTCAAGACCGTCAAGTTCAGTTCCTTGACCAACGTCAACTGAAACGGCAATAACTTCACAGTTATTATAATTTTCTTTAAGCCATGGAATAATGATAGAAGTATCTAAACCACCACTATATGCTAAAACTACTTTTTTAATATCTTTTTTATCCATAATACCACCTAAATTGATATATAATTATTGGTTACTTATATAATATACTACTTTTAAAAATTTATTGCAACTATTTTATGCACCTTTTTTGAATATTTTTTATAAAATTTTA
>JAGBYC010000227.1 GCA_017628935.1 Clostridia bacterium
AAATATAAAAACACTCAAGAAACGGTGCTTTTTGATAAGCGCAATACGTTATTTGGTTTAAACAACTTAAAACAACTTAAAGCCGAAGAAGATTTTGGCACGGTTATTATGGTTGAAGGGTATATGGACGTAATTTCTTTATACCAAGCAGGCTTTAAAAACGTAGTAGCGTCAATGGGTACGTCGCTTACTAAAGAACAAGTTAAAATTTTAAAACGCTATACCGATAAGGTAGTTGTTAGTTACGACGGTGACGGTGCTGGGCAAAAAGCAACTATTCGTAGTTTAGACTTGTTTGAAAATGAAGGGTTTGACCTTCGCGTTGCAACTTTACCTAATGGGTTAGACCCAGACGACGTTATTAAACAAAGTGGAGCAAAAGGATATCAACAACTTATTGATAACGCGCTTCCACTTGCCGATTATAAACTTTACTTAATTAAAAAAGATAAAGATTTTGCCGACCCTGTTTCAAGGCGCAAATTCGTAACTCAATCGATTACGTATTTACGAACGATAGCAAACGAATCGTTGCGTGAAGAACTTTTACTTAAAGTAAGGGATATTTCAGGCATATCGTACGCAAGTTTAAAACGCGACTTAGAAAACGGCACGGTTGCTGAAGAAGTGTCTAATAAAAAAAGCGTAGTTGAAATAAATAAAGGTACGGGTACGGTACGCGCTGAAAGATTTATTTTAGCGTCGGTAATATTTAAAAAACCGTACGCTGAAGACTATGATTTTTGCTTAACTTTCACGTCGCCACACCGTGAAAAGATAGCCGACGCGTTATCGTACGACAACGTAACGGCAAGTAGTTTATACGACGCCGTTGGTGAAGAGGGTGCCGAAGAACTTACGGTAATATTATCAGTTGGCGAAAACGTGTTTGGTACAGCCGGCGAAGAAAGATATTATAACGACTGTGTTAAGGCTGTTAAAAAAGCAAACTTGCAAGTAGAAATAGCCGAACTTAACAAACTTTATAAAGAAGAAATAAGTTTAGATAAAAAGCAAGAAATAGCCGAACTTATTCAAATAAAAAACTCTAATTTACGCAAGATTAAATAAGGAGAATAAAATGAGTATTTCACAAGAATATTTAGATGACGTTATTAAAAGTATAATTGCACTTTCAGGTAGCAAAAAATCAATTACTTCAGACGATTTATGCAACAGACTTGCTGAGTACGACGCGTCGCCTGAACAAGTTGACTATATCTATAAAGTGCTTGATGATAATAAAATAACTATCATAGATAGTTACGAAAAAGAAAAGGCGCTTTTCGACCAGATTTCAAAAGAAATTTCTATTGAAGACCCTGTTAAAATGTATCTTAAAGATATAGGTAAATACGCCTTACTTTCTAACGACGAAGAAGTTGAACTTGCTATGCGTATGATGGACGGCGACGAAAAGGCTAAAGAAGCTTTAACTGAAGCCAACCTTCGTTTAGTTGTGTCTATTGCTAAAAGATACGTTGGTAGAGGTATGCACCTTCTTGACCTTATTAGCGAAGGTAATATCGGCTTAATGAAAGCCGTTGAAAAATTCGACTATACTAAGGGTTTTAAATTTTCAACTTACGCTACTTGGTGGATTCGTCAAGCAATAACTCGTGCTATTGCCGACCAAGCCAAAACTATTCGTATTCCGGTACATATGGTTGAAACCATTAACAAGTTAGGTAGAGAAACACGCCAACTTTTACAAGAATTAGGTAGAGACCCTACGCCAGAAGAAATTGCTGAAAGAATGGGCATTTCAGTTCAAAAAGTAGTTGAAATTCAAAAAATTGCGCAAGACCCTGTTTCTTTAGAAACGCCTATCGGTGAAGAAGAAGATAGCAAACTTGGTGACTTTATTCAAGACGAGGCTGCTATTTCTCCAACGGATATGGTTGCTTTCTCAATGCTTAAACAACAACTTATTTCAGTTTTAGATACTTTAACACCACGTGAAGAAAAGGTTCTTCGCCTTCGTTACGGTATTGACGACGGTAGACCAAGAACGCTTGAAGAAGTTGGTAAAGAATTCAACGTAACGCGTGAACGTATTCGTCAAATTGAAGCAAAAGCGCTTAGAAAATTACGTCATCCAAGCCGTTCTAAAAAACTTAAGGAATATTTAGAATAATGGATAACCGTTTAACAACCTTATTTAACTTGGCTGGGGAGGGCGAAACTTTTTGCGACGTTGGTTGCGACCACGGTTTAGTATCGCTTAAAGCCCTTGAAAGTGGTAAGTTTAAAAGGGTAATTATAGCGGATATTTCAGCAAAAAGTTTACAAAAAGCACAAAAATTATTAGCCCCTTACGGTGATAAAGTTTCTTCGTACGTTAGTGACGGGTTTAACAGTATTACTGAAGAGTTTTCAGTAGGGTTTATTGCCGGTATGGGTGGCGAAGAAATTAGTTTAATATTATCTAACGCCAAATTTTTACCAAACAAATTAGTTTTAGGTCCACAAGGGCATACTGAAAA
>JAGBYC010000228.1 GCA_017628935.1 Clostridia bacterium
ATTACTATGGCAACTGCTATAAGAGTTCCACCAGTAAGTGACCCGAAAAATGTAAACCCAAAAAAGTCCATTTTATTCCTCCTAACTAAACGCACGGTTTAACGCGCACGTCTGCTACAATATATCACACTAAAAAAAAATTGTCAACTTATATAAGTACCTTATATAAAAATAAAAAACCTACGCGCGGGCGTAGGTTTTGTGGAGGCGCCACCCGGATTTGAACCGGGGGATAAGGGTTTTGCAGACCCGGGCCTTACCGCTTGGCTATGGCGCCAGTTATGGAGCGGGAAACGGGACTCGGACCCGCGACAACTGCCTTGGCAAGGCAGTGCTCTACCAACTGAGCTACTCCCGCATATTATGGTGGGAATTACAGGGCTCGAACCTGTGACATCCTGCTTGTAAGGCAGACGCTCTCCCAACTGAGCTAAACTCCCACACGTAAAGTGCCTTAATACTATACCAAAATACGCTTAAAATTGCAAGCGTTTTACCCCATATTTTTTTAAAATTTTAAATTCTTACGTAAAATTTTACTTTTAGCGCTAATTACCTTTTTATATATATTATTATTTGCAAAAAAACTTTTGTTACAATTTTTATATTTAAATTGTTTTTTTAATTTTTTTGTGTTAAAATATACTTATAACTTATAAAAGGAGATTTTTATGGGATTTTTAACAGGAAAAACTGCTATTATTACTGGCGCAGGCTACGCCGTTTTATCTGACGGTAGATGTGGTTCTATCGGTTACGGTATCGCTACTGCTTACGCTAAAGAAGGCGCTAACCTTGTAATTACAGGTAGAAACGTTTCTAAACTTGAAAAAGCAAAAGAAGAACTTGAAAAGGCTTACGGCATTAAAGTTTTAGCCGTTCAAGCAGACGTTAGCGAAAATAACGATAACGAAGCAACTACTAAAATGGTTGTTGATAAGGCTATTGAAGCGTTTGGTAGAATTGACGTTTTAATTAATAACGCTCAAGCATCGGCATCTGGCGTTACTATTGAAAACCATACTACTGAACAATTTAACTTAGCAATGTATTCTGGTTTATACGCTACCTTCTATTATATGAAGGCTTGCTACCCTTACCTTAAAGAAACTAAGGGTTCTATTATAAACTTCGCATCTGGTGCTGGCTTATTTGGTAACTACGGTCAATGTTCGTACGCTGCCGCTAAAGAAGGTATTCGTGGTTTATCACGCGTGGCTGCAACTGAATGGGCTAAAGACGGTATTAATACTAACGTAATTTGCCCACTTGCTTGGACAGCACAACTTGAAAACTTTGAAAAGGCTTACCCTGACGCGTTTAAGGCTAACGTTAAAATGCCTCCTGCAGGTCACTTTGGCGATAGCGAACTTGAAATTGGTAGAGTTTGCGTTCAACTTGCTAACCCAGACTTTAAGTATTTAAACGGCGAAACACTTACCCTTGAAGGTGGTATGGGTTTAAGACCATAATTAAATTTTTACAAAAGAAAATCCCCGTAGGTGAGCCTACGGGGTGATTTTTTAGTAATAAACTTGCCACAGGCAACTTTTTACCCTAAAGGGTCGTTCTCAGTTCAACTCTCTCATTAAACTTACATACATAATAAAAAAGTGAGTAGCGTTTTGCTACTCACTTTTTAATTGCGAAAGAGCAGTGAAAAGGTGTGTAAATCAAGGTAAGAACAGTAAAAAGGTATATTACCATTACTTAGACGGTAGATTGATTTCAAAGAAATTAAAAAAAGGATTTATTATTGTCGATGTATTCTTTTATATTCTTCAATCCGTCATTAAATGATAAAAACGTTTTATCTTGATTTTTAAGTTCTGCAACATAATAGAAGGGCGAATCCATATAAATCCAAGTCGAGCATCTTACTGTAATTTTATCACCATCGCGTATTTCCTCTTTTGTAAGAATTTCACTTAAAGCATCGCAATTATCACCCACCAATTCCAGCCTGATTTCTTTACTTCTTGCTTCGGATGCATCAAAAGCCGATTTGTCTTCAACGGTAACATACAGATAGATACGATCATCAACTTTTTTATAATAACAAAAAGTGGCGTCGATGGCATAGTAATTGTTTTCATTGCTAAGATGCTCTCGCATAATTCCGTTATAACCACTACAAGCCGTTATGCTTAACAAAACAGTAATTGAAAGCAGAAATAATACAATTCTTTTCATTTTGCATTCTCCTTTGCAGTATTAATAGAAGCAATCAGCATCCTGCGAAGTGAACCACAATCATGTAGGATGGTTTTAGCTGTTTCTTCGGAAATGATGTTTGCCTTTTGTGCAATCTCGATCCAATATTCTGTTTCATAACACTCTTTAAGGGATATTTGCAATTTAGCGATAAAATCGGCTTTGCTGTGGGCATACTTTGCCTCTCTGATATTTGCACCAATGCTTGTTCCGCTACGTTCAAGCTGATTTGCTAAAGAATAATGTCCTTTGATACCGTCGGTTAAATTCAAAATTTTAACCGCAAACTCGGTTGATATGTCTGCAAGTTTATTTTCTGCCATTTTTATCACCTCTTTTATTCATTGTATCACAAAGCCAATAAAAGGTCAATGAAATCGTGCTTTGCACGATGAAATCCTAGCAAGCTCGGATGAAATCTTCGGCGTGTCGCCTCAGATGAAATTAAATCCGCCTCTCCTAACCCGACGAAGTCGGATTTCATCGCGTAGCGATTTCATCCGCCACAGGTGGATTTCTTCCGCCAAAGGCGGATTTAGTTGAAAAAAGCACACATTTGTCTAACAAGACAATGTGTGCTTTTTTCTGGTGGAGGTGGAGAGAGTTGAACTCTCGTCTTGATATGGTTAATTGCGCTTTCTACACGCTTAGTTCTGTTTTAAATCCCTTATAATACCGTCTAACGAACAAACCCGTATTATCGTGAATTGCTAAATTCTTTTAAATAGCCACAATTAAAACTAAATAAAAGTTCCGCTTTAAATGATGCCCTTTATAAACCAGCGGCGCTTTTATATCGGACAGCTACTAATTAAGCAGCGTATGCAACACGATTGTTTGCATTTAATTTTAAAGTTCCCGTTTTAACGAAGACTCGGGAGACTTCGGCGTGCTTACGTCAACCTTCCGTACCAATCAAATCCGGAACACCCCCACGCTAAAAATTAATATCTACTAATTTCGCGTTCACTTTGACGTTTTATATCTTTTTGTTTTAACGTTTCTTTTTTATCGTAGGTGTGTTTACCCCTACATACGCCTATATTTACCTTAACTAAACTACCTTCAAAATACACCGAAAGTGGAATTAAAGTGAAACCTTTGGCGTTAACTTTGCCTATAAGCTTGTTAATTTCTGCACGGCGAAGAAGTAACTTTCTATCGCGCCTACTGTTACGCGTATTGAACGCGCCAACCTTGTCGTACACGGCAATATGCATATTTTTAATAAAAACTTCACCGTTATAAATTTGGCAAAAACTATCTACCAAACTTACCGAATTATTTCTAACCGACTTAACTTCTGCGCCCTCTAAAACAATGCCCGCAGTATAAGTTTCGTCTATAAAATATTCGTGACGCGCTTTACGATTTTCGCAAACGATTTTCATATACCACGAACCTCCTTTTAGTTTAATTTATTTTAGCACAATAATTTTTAACCGTCAAACTTTTCGGTTAATAAAAATTCTACGCGACGGGTTGAAAAATCAACGCCAACAACCTTTACTGCCACCCTTTCGCCAAGAGTAAACGACCATTTATTGCTTGATAAAGTGAAGGTTTTTTCATTAAAAGTATAACTTCCACGCGGTAACGTTTCAAGCCTACAAATACCTTCAATTGTATTTTCAAGTTCAACGAAAATACCAAAACCAGTAACGCCACTAATAACGCCGGTAAACTCTTTGCCTATAAAACTACGCATATATCTACACTTATAATAGTCGTCCATAGCGCGCTCAACTTCGTCGGCACGTTTTTCGTTTTCAGACGATACGTTAGCAACCTTGCCAACGTAGTTATTATAATAATTAAAGTCTAAATTGCCGTTAATTACGCCCTTTAAAACGGCGTGAACGGTAAGGTCTGGATATCGGCGTATAGGCGACGTAAAGTGACAATAACACTTGCTTGAAAGCCCGAAGTGACCGATATTTTCAGTAAAATATTTAGCCTTTTGCATTGAACGAAGCATTACTTTGTTTACAACGCCGTAATAAGCCTCGTTTTCAACACTTTCAAGTAAAGACTGAAAGTCTTTAGGGTGGCAAGTTTCAGCCGTCCATTTTACGTTTATACCAAGTGCGTTTATAAAATTAACAAAACCTGCTAACTTATCTTCGTTAGGTTTTTCATGCACACGGTAAACGAAAGGAAGGTCTAAATGGTAGATGTATTCGGCAACCGTTTCGTTGGCGGCTATCATAAATTCTTCAATAATTTTATACGCAGTTACGCTTTGGCGTGGCTCTACAACTATTTTACCGTTTTCGTTAACGAATATATGACTTTCTTTAACGGAAAGGTCAATGTTGCCACGTTTTTTACGCTTAGACGAAAGCACTAACATAAGTTTATTAGCAGTAAAAATCATATCTTTTACGTCAGCATAAGCGTTAAGCGTTTCACTATCGCCGTCAAGCATTTTTTGAACGACGGTATAAGTTAAACGGCGCTTTGATTTAATTACGCCTTCAACAATTTCGCTATCGATAATTTCACCGTTAGCGTTAATAGTCATTATACACGATAAGGTTAAACGGTTAACCCCTTCGTTAAGCGAACAAATGCCGTTAGAAAGTTCAAACGGTAACATAGGAATAACGCGTTCAGGAAAGTACACGCTATTGCTACGACTAAGCGCCTCGGCGTCAATTACGCTACCTCGCTTTACGTAATGGCTAACGTCGGCAATATGCACTGATAAGGTAAACGTGCCGTTTTTGTTTTCAACTACGCTAATGGCGTCGTCAAAATCGCGCGAATCTTCACCGTCGATAGTAACAACTAAGTCGCTAGTAAAATCGCGCCTACCGATACGCTCTTTTTCGCTAACTTCTAAAGGAATTTCTTTTACGGCTTTTAAAACTTTACTTGGAAATTCAAGTTCGTAACCGGCGTTTTTAATAATTGATAATTCTTCGGCTTTAAGGTCGTGCTTTTTGCCTAAAATTTCAATAACTCTACCTTCAGGGTTTTTTCTACCTTCAGGATAAGCAACAATTTCAACCAAAACTTTATCGCCCGTTTTTGCACCGTTATTAAGTTTAAACGGAACGTAAACGTCAACTGAAAAGGCTTTATCGTCAGCAATAACGAAACCAAACCCGTTTTCGCCTTGGAAAGTACCCGTAAGTTTTTTAACCCCACGCGATAAAATTTGAGTTACAACGCCTTCGTCACTACTACCCGTGCGTGACGCAGCAACCTTTTTAATAATAACGGTATCGCCGTTAAGCGCGCCGTTTAAATTTCGTGCAGGAATAAAATAATCGCCAAGCGTTTTGTCTTCAGGAATTAAAAAAGCAAAACCACGTTCGTTACCCTTTAATACGCCCTTAATAAAGCCACTGTGTTCAAGTAAAAGATACTTGCCGTTATCGTAAACGATAACGCCGTCACTTTCAAGTTCGTTTAAAACGGAACGAATAATATCTTTTTCGAAGTTAGATTTAACCCCTAAAAGTTCAAAAATACGCTTTGCGCCTTTATATTCAAACTCTCCACTATTAAATTTTTCTAAAATAGAATTTTTAAGTTTCATAAGTACATTTTTTGTGTTTTTAAGTTAATTTATTCGTATAATATAATTTACCACTTAGTTGATGTTGTGTTTTATGTTTATAACGTATTAAATAAAAAAAGACGGACAACTTTAACCCGTCTTTTTTATTTTATGCTGTTATTGGAATAAGCGATACAATATAGAATGAAATCATACAAACTGCTACGATTGCAATTGCTATAATTGTAAGCTTTCTCATTTTACTTTCTAAGGTTTTTGATTTGTTTTTGCCGTAGAAAGTTTCAGAATGACCACTAATTGCACCAATTCCGTTTGAGTTGCTTGGTTGCATAATAACAACTATAATAACAAAGATAGACGATATAATCGAAAGCACTAAACAAATAATGCTAAGCGCAAGATATACTGGATAAGTCATTAATAATAAATTTAACATATTAAACACCTTTTAACCGTGATTTTTTTAAGTTCTTGATAATTATACCACAGTTTTTTTATTTTTACAACTATTTTAACGCCCTTTTAAAAAGCGCTTTAATTTATTTTAAAATTAAACTTTCACCCGTCATTTCAACTGGTTTTTTAACGCCCATAACTTCTAAAAGCGTAGGTGCGATATCTGCAAGAACACCACCGTCGCGAAGTTTTACGCCCTTTAATTCATCACTTACTAAAATAAACGGAACAGGGTTAGTTGTGTGTGCTGTGAAAGGTTTTGTGCCAGTTTCGTCTTCAAACATTCTGTCAGCGTTACCGTGGTCAGCCGTAATAAGAAGGCTACCACCTTTTGCTAATACTGCTTTAACGATTTTATCAACGCAGTTTTCAACGGTTGTAACGGCTTTTACTGCAGCGTCTAAGAAACCAGTATGGCCTACCATATCGCAGTTAGCAAAGTTTAAAATAATAACGTCGAATTTATCAGATTCAATTTCTTCTAAAACCTTATCAGTTACAAGGTAAGCCGACATTTCAGGTTGAAGGTCGTAAGTTGCAACCTTTGGTGAAGGAATAAGGTCTCTAAATTCGTTTGTTTCAGGTTCTTCAACGCCACCGTTAAAGAAGAACGTTACGTGCGCGTATTTTTCAGTTTCGGCAATACGAAGTTGAGTAAAGCCGTTATCTGCTAAATATTTGCCTAAAGTGTTATCAAGTGAAATTTTGTTAAACGCGATTTTTGAGTTTTCAAAAGATGCGTCGTATTTAGAAAAACCTACGTAATAAGGCGCTAAATAGCCAGTTTTTCTTTCAAAACCGTCAAACTCTTCTACTGTGAAGGTACGTGTAATTTCTCTTGCACGGTCAGGACGGAAGTTGAAGAAAATAATGCTATCGCCTTTTTCAATAAGGCCTATTGCTTTGCCGTTTTCAGTTACGTTAGTAGGTAAAACGAATTCGTCGGTAACGCCTTCAGCATAACTGTTTTTAACAGCGTCAACTGCGTTAAGGGCTTGTACGCCAGTGCCGATAGTCATCATATCGTATGCTTTTTCAACACGGTCCCCACGGTTGTCACGGTCCATAGCGTAATATCTACCACAAACCGATGCAATTTTACCAACGCCTATTTTATCAATTTCAGCTTGTAAGTCGGCAACGAAACCTGCACCACTTGTAGGAGCAACGTCACGACCGTCTAAGAAACAATGAACGTAAACTTCAGTTAAGCCTTTCTTTTTAGCCATTTCTAAAAGCGCAAAAAGGTGCGTAATGTGACTGTGAACGCCACCAGTAGAAAGCAAGCCGTAAAGATGAAGTTTTTTGCCGTTTTTAATAGCGTTATCCATAGCGCCGTTAAGTTCAGCGTTTTCAAAAAACTCACCGTCGCGAATTTCTTTAGTAATACGGGTTAAATCTTGGTAAACGATTCTACCTGCGCCCATATTTAAGTGACCTACTTCACTGTTGCCCATTTGACCGTCAGGAAGACCAACGCTCATACCACTTGCGCCAAGCGTAGTTGAAGGATAGTTTTTAATAAGGTTTTCAATAACGCCAACGTTTGCTACGCTAATAGCGTTGCCAACGGCACTATTATTTAAACCGTAACCGTCCATTATAATTAAACAAGCAGGTTTTTTACTCATAATATCTCCTTAAAGATTTTCAAAAATTTAACCACTCTAAGAGTGGTTAATTTCGTTTTTATTTATTGTAGTTAACGATTGCGCTAAAGTCTGCTGCTTTAAGTGCTGCACCACCAATTAAGCCACCGTCAATTTCGTTCATAGCCATAAGTTCTTTAGCGTTACCTGGTTTCATTGAACCACCGTATTGAATACGAACTTCGTTAGCACATGCTGGACAGAAAATTTCTGCAAGCGTTTTACGAATAAAGCCGATAGTTTCGTTTGCTTGTTCGCTTGTAGCAGTTTTGCCAGTACCGATAGCCCAAACTGGTTCGTAAGCGATAACAAGTTTAGTAAGGTCTTCAACGTCTTTAAGACCTTCAACGATTTGACGACGTAAAACTTCTTCAGTTTTGTTAGTTTCGCGTTCTTCTAAAGTTTCACCTACGCAAACGATAGGAATAAGGCCTTTTTTAAGAGCAGTTAAAGTACGTTTGTTAACTGTTTCATCAGTTTCAGCGAAGTATTGACGACGTTCGCTATGACCGATAATAACGTATTCAACGCCAAGTTCTAAAAGCATATCTGCTGAAATTTCGCCAGTGTAAGCACCACTTTCAGCAAAGTGAACGTTTTCAGCACCAAGTTTAATGTTAGAACCTTTAAGCGCTTCACCTACTGCGTAAATATCAGTAGCAGGAACGCAAACAACAACGTCACAATC
>JAGBYC010000229.1 GCA_017628935.1 Clostridia bacterium
AAGTTTATATCGTCAACCTTTTCAACAACGCTAAATTCTACTACTTTGTTTTCTGCGCTGTTACTTGAAGAATCTTTAAGCGAAATAGTTACCCTATAAGTACCCGCTTTGGTAGGAGTAAAATACACGTCGTTATCGGCAAACAATTCAGTTTTTGATTCGCTTACCACGTATCTTACACTGTAAGTTAATTTAGAAGAAATATCGCCTTCAATAGCGTCGTAACCTAAAACGTTCCAGAAAGGATATACGTGGTTTACTTCGCCAACAGGAATATCTTTTTCATATTCAGTAGGCATTGAAATAAACGGAGCAGTTTTATCGTTTAAAGTAGTTCCGTTTAACGATTGACCTAAAATTTTAGTTAAAATTACGTGTGATTCGCTACCTTCATGGTACACTTCGTTAAAAGTGATTGAAAGCGTAGCGTATTTACCAGTAAAGCCACTAAACTCAGCGTCGCCATCAAGTAAATTGCCGTCACTTGTAAAATCACGAACTAAGCCCTTTTTATAGCCGAAAGCACTTTCATCATAGTATGCAAAGCTTGTGTATACTGACGACGATGCATTGTCATAGAAAAGACCAGTTGCGTTAGTTCTTGTACCAGTAAACGCAGTTGTAATAGGCGTACCGTTATTATCGCTAACAACAGTTTCGCCCTTTTTAATGCCTGCAAAAGTATTTGCAGTGTTAGTTCTTGCATTAACCCAAGAAAGAGTAACGTCTGTTTCGGCACGCACGTTAGAAATTTCAACGTATTCGTTAGGATTTTCTACGCCTTGTAAACGAACGGTAACGCGTGAAAATTCAGCGTCACTTTCACTGCTAACGCCACTTGTTTTTGTGGTTTTATTAGTAGGCGCAACGAAATATTCAATAAGCACCCTATCTTTTGTTAACGATTCAACTAAAATAGGCGTATTGTAAGTAATAATGGTATCGTTTTCGCTAAAAGTAACGCCTAACCCGTTATATACCGTAGAGTTACTGCCCGTAACGGTTGACGACGTAACGTTATTTGCCCATGATGGTAACGACGCGTTTGAAGTAAAGGTTACAGGAGCGTGATTAGCCACGGTAAAATAATTAGACCAGTATTCGTTATTATCTTTAGCGTTTACTTTTTTGGCATTATTAAAAAACCCGCCTAAAGCAGTAAAAGCGCTTAAACAAATTATGAATACTATTGATAAAGTTGTAATTAAAACGCTTCGTTTTTTCATAAAGCCTCACAAATAGATATTAAGTATGCGCGCGTATAATATTTTAAAGGCGTTTGCATACTTTTCCATATACATTTTATCATATTTTTAAAAATAATGATATACTTTTTTATTAAAAAGTATATATCTTTTTTATTTTTTTGAAGGTCTTTTTACTTTTTAAAAGTTTAAAAACAAAAAACGATGGATAGTTCCATCGTTTTTTTTATTAGTTAAGCTCTTCTAAACCGTCTTCAACAAATTTATCAACGGTTATTCTTGAGCCACCAGTATCAGTA
>JAGBYC010000230.1 GCA_017628935.1 Clostridia bacterium
CCGTTGCTAAGGGATTCTAAAAAATTGTATTCGTTACCCATAACTCACCTCTTAGTTAATAAGCATTTCAAGAGCAGAAATTACGTATTGACGAACGAATTGATTTTCAATAATATTATCAACGCAACCAAGTTTAGCGGCATTGAAAGCATCTTGACTTTCAGCGTATTTTTCTTTAACGTCTTCAAGTTTTTCAGGGTCGATAGTACCAAATTCAACTGCAGCACCAGCATCACCATCTAAGATAGAAATTTTAGCGTCTGCAAAAGCAAAGGTATATTCGTTACCAAATTCGCGTGATGCGAAAGCAGAGTAACCAAAACCGATTGCTTTACCATAAACAACTGAAATACGTCTTGTTCCTGCTAAAGTAGAAAGCATATATGGAATTTCACGCATAATTGAAGTGCTAGCAGTTAAAACGTCTGCCTTAATGCCCTTATTGTTTACGAAAGTTAATAATGGTAATTTATTGTTTGCAACGTAAGCAGCAAAATTTTCAATTTTTAATACTGATTCTAAAGTTAATTCAACACCGTTTTCACCACCGTCGAACACGATAGCGGCAGAACTAATACCACCTACACGGCCGATACCAGTAATAACGTTTGCGTCACCTTTATTAAGTTCAATAAATTCGCCGTTATCAAATACTGCTTTAATTAATGCCTTAGCATCTTTTTTAGTGTTAAGTTCAATAGACGCACGGTTAAGATCGTCAGTAGTATCAACAACTAAACCACTAGCAGAAGGTAAAACGCCTAAAATTGCAGAAATTGAAGCGCCAACTTCATCTAACGATTTAACAGCAAAACTGTTTACGCCGTTAGTTGCTTTAGCACCACCGATAACTTCTTTACTAACACCGTCTTTAGAAGATGCAGAAATAACCGCAGGGCTTGTATATGCAACCGTAGATGCGCCAACAACATAAGTATAATCTGCTTGAGCAAATAATAATGCTGATGAGCCGTAAACGTCACCTGTAGCGATAGCAAATTGAGGAACTTCGCCTTTAATTTCATCTGCAACAGAAAGTACGTTTGCAATGCCTTCTAATACGGCAACGCCTTCACCTACTTGAACGCCTTGTGTATCCATAAGATAGATAACAGGAGCGCTTGCGCTTGCCGCTTTAATTAAACAATCGGCAATTTTTTTACAGTTTGCTTTGCTTAAACCACCGCTTAAAACTTTACCGTTTTGCGCTACGATATATACGGGATAGTCGTTTAAAGTTGCATAACCAGTAACTACACCAAGACCGTCGATATCTTCTTCAAAAAATTCGTTTTTAGCGAATGTATACGCACCGAGTTCAACAAAACTGTTTTCGTCAACGAGTTCGAAAATCTTTTTTCTTACGTCTGCCGTTGCTTCAAACAACTTTGCCTTACGGGCTTTAAGTAATTCTAAAATATCCATAAATGCCTCCATTTTATATTTCTTAATAATTATACAATATATTGTATACTTTTGCAACACCTTTGTCGAAATTTATACGATTTTTTTGTTAAAAATAAAAAAGCCGTTACATAATAACGTAACGACTTTAAAAAATAACTGTTTTTATTTAATTTCTACACTTGCTAAAAACTTATTGAAGGCTGAAATACCGTGTTTATCTCTTTTAAATACTGCAGTATTTATTAATATTTCAGCACAAACTTTATTAACGTATTCACGAATAACTAAATTTGCCTTACTTTCGTCTTTAATATTAGGATATTTATTAAGCAATTTTTCAATCATATTTTTATGAACGAATAAATCACTACCCTCAGCGCAAACAGTTTCATCATAAGGAATTTGTTTTGATAATATTTTTGAAATTTCACCAAACTGACGTTCTAAACGCGCAGGCAATACGAATAAACCCATCGCCTCAATTAAACCGATACCTTCTTTTTTAATGTTATGGTATTCAGGGTGCGCATGGAAAACGCCTTCAGGATATTCGCTTGAAATAGAATTATTTCTTAAAATTAACTCAATACAATACTTTTTGCCTTCTAAAAATCTTACGATAGGCGTTACGGTATTATGGCGTACTCCGTCAACGTTCGCTACGATACCAACGGTTTCATCACTATAACCTTTCCACGCTTCGATAATATCAGTTGCAAGCGATTGAACGCTATCACGGTTAAAACCACAAATACGAATAACCGAATTGTAAAAATCTAATACTTCAACGCTTACGTCGGTATATTTTTTACTTTTATAAGTTCTAAACGCCTTAGTTTTATGTAAAGGCATTTCAAACTTTCCACCTTGATAATGTTCGTGATTTAAAATTGAACCACCAACGATAGGTAAATCGGCATTTGAACCGATAAAGTAATTAGGGAACATTTCGATAAAATCGAATAATTTTTGAACGGTGTCGCCGTCAATTTTCATAGGAACGTGCGCGCTGTTAAACAAAATACAATGTTCGTTAAAATATAAATACGGCGAATATTGCATATACCAAGTTTCGTCGCCTAACACAGTTTTAACAGTTCTTAAATTACTTCTTGCAGGCTGTGTTGCGTGACCGTAAAAACCTTCGTTTTCTTTACAAAGCGCACATTCTGGGTACTTGTTGGTGTGTTTTGCAGTTAAAACTTTTGCAATATCTTTATTATTTTTTTCAGGTTTTGATAAGTTAATTGTTATGTCAAGTGGAATTTTAAGTTCATCAGCCACCCACTTAACGTTTTTAGAAATTGCAGTTTGACGAATATAGTAGTTTTTAGTGCTTAAATTATATAAGTAATTGCACGCTTCTTGCTCGTCAACGTTTTCAAGTAACGAATTAAACGTTCTATTAACTTCACTTGGGCGTGGAGATAATAAACCCATAACGTAATTAGCAAATAATTCAGCGTCAAGTTCACTACTTGCAATTTTATTTTCAAGCGCGTATGCAATAATTTCATTAATAAGTTCGTCTGGAACGTCAAGTTCAGTAACGTAACTAATGTTTTTAGCATTTTTAATAGGAGCAGAAAGATTAAATTCAGTAAGTAACGTATTTCTTAAATAAATTACGTCAAGTTCTGCTAAACCTAAAAAGGTGCGCGCGTATAATAATAATTTTTCAATTAAAATTTTACCGTCTATCATAAAACCTCAAATTTTCGTTTTGTAAATCGTAGTTATTGTATCATAGTATATAACTTTTTGCAAGTCCTTTTACCCTTACCAAGTTATTACACCCTTTAAATATGCCCGTCTGGATGAACTAAATGCGTTCCCTCAGGGTCTTCACGCATGAACTTTTTATCCTTTAACACTATACCTTTAAGCACGCTGGCGTTACCGTACTTATCTTTTATTTCACTAATGGTTGAATTTAGGCGTGCTTTTTTGTCGTAATCTTTTTCATATACTGTAATTTGTTCAATTGCGCCACTAAAATCGCTAACCG
>JAGBYC010000231.1 GCA_017628935.1 Clostridia bacterium
CATTTTTTAAAAATTTTTTAATATTTTTTTACAATAAAAAAAGACAGTTGAACTGTCTTTTATATATAGATTAATTTTAGTTGGTTTTATGGATTTCACCCCGTTAAAAGAGTAGAAACACCTTTAGCGTATCCAAGTGCCAAGTTCTTCACCCTCTACTACTCTTACAATAGAGTTTGGTTCGTTTAAGCCAAAGCATAAGATAGGAGTTTTATTTTCCATACAAATTGCTACGGCAGCCGTATCCATTGCTTTTAATTCTTGTGAAATAAAGTCGATATACTTAATTTCATTATATTTTTTAGCAGATGGGTTTGTTTTAGGGTCGCTATCATAAATACCGTCAACGTTTTTAGCAAGCATAATTACTTCTGCGTTGATTTCTGCTGCACGAAGTGCAACGGCTGTATCGGTTGAGAAGAACGGGTTACCAGTTCCACAAGCGAAAATAACAACTCTGCCTTTATCAAGATGGTCAAGTGCTTTACGTAAAATATAAGGTTCTGCAACGCGTGTAATAGTAAGCGCAGTTTGTACGCGTGTAGGCACGCCGCGACGTTCGATAGCGTCTTGTAACGCTAAAGCGTTAATAACGGTTGCAAGCATACCCATGTGGTCGGCAGTGGTGCGTTCCATATCTCTACCTTGACGACCACGCCAGAAGTTACCGCCACCCACTACGATTGCAACTTGGCAACCAAGTTCGTGAACTTTAACAATTTGGTCAACAACTTCGTTAACGGTGTTCCAGTCGAAACCCATTTTACCGTCGCCTGCTAACGCTTCGCCACTAATTTTGATAATTATACGTTTGTATTTAGCCATAAAATACCCCTTATTTTATTTATCTTTTAGAAAAAAGGAACGACAAAAGCGTTCCTTTTCAATTAGTTTTTATTGCTTGCTACTTGTTTTGCAACTTCGTCAGCAAGGTTTTCATTTTTCTTTTCTAAACCTTCACCCATTTCAAAGCGAACGAATCTTCTAACGGAAATTTTTTCACCGATAGTAGCAGTTGCTTCAACAACAAGTTGTTCAATTGTTTTAGAAGGGTCTTTAACGAATTTTTGGCAAAGTAAGCAGTTTTCGTCATAGAAAGTTTTAATTCTACCTTCAACCATTCTTTCAACGATATTTGCAGGCTTGCCTTCTTCGATTGCTTGAGCCTTTAAAATTTCTTTTTCTTTTTCTAAAACGTCAGCTGGAACGTCTTCTTTAGCAAGATAAGTAGGGTTAGATGCAGCGATTTGTAAAGCGATATCGTGTACTAATTCTTTGAACGCGTCACCACGTGCAACGAAGTCAGTTTCACAGTTAACTTCTAATAATACGCCAACTCTACCACCCATATGAATATAGCTATCAACTAAACCTTCAGCAGCAATTCTACCTGCTTTTTTAGCGGCTTTAGCAATACCTTTTTCACGTAAATAGTCGATTGCTTTTTCCATATCGCCGTTAGTTTCGATAAGAGCGTTTTTGCAATCCATCATACCAGCGCCCGTTCTATCACGGAGCATTTTAACGTCACTTGCAGTAAAACTCATAATATTCTCCTTTAAAAATTATTCTGCTTTTGCTTCTTCAGCAGGAGCTTCTTCCATAGAAACAACTTCTTCTGCTTCTACGTTGTGGTTAACAGCGTCTGCGCCTTGGTTTGCTTCGATAACTGCATCAGCAATGATAGAAGCGATAAGTTTAACGGCACGGATAGCATCGTCGTTACCAGGAATTACGTAATCGATAGGAGTAGGGTCGCAGTTAGTGTCAGTAATAGCAATTACTGGAATACCAAGTTTTTTTGCTTCTTTAACTGCAATTTCTTCGTGGTGTGGGTCAACTACGAACATAACGCCAGGAAGACCTGCCATAGTTCTAATACCACCGAGAACGTCTTGTAATTTTTCTCTTTCTTTTTGTAAACCGATTACTTCTTTTTTAGGAAGAAGGTCAAACTCGCCTGACTTTTCCATAGCGTCAAGTTTGTTAAGACGGTCGATTCTTGTGCGGATTGTTTTGTTGTTGGTAAGTGTACCA
>JAGBYC010000232.1 GCA_017628935.1 Clostridia bacterium
TAATATAAAAAATAATTACATAATGAAAACTATATTTTTTGATAAAAAGCCGTCAATTATATCTACTTATTCGGTGGTAGGGCCAAAAGAAAGCCAGTCGCCACTAAAAAAATGTTTCGACCTTAAACTTAATAACGATAAGTTTAATGAAAAAACGTACGAAAAAGCCGAACGTAAAATGCTTTATACGGCTATAAAAAACTTAATTAAAAAAGAAGGGCTTAACGAAAGTGAAATAGACCTTTTAATTTTAGGTGACCTATTAAATCAAAACATTTCGGCAAGTTTTTCTGCAAGAGAGTTTAACGTTTCTTACCTTGGCGTTTATTCAGCGTGTAGTTCTATTACTGAAAGTTTAATAATAGGTGCGTCTATGGTAAATTCTAACTACGTTAGAAAGGTAATATCGGGTACTGTTAGCCATTTTTCTACGGCAGAGCGACAATATCGTTACCCTTTGGAATTAGGATCTACGCGTCCTCCACAGTCGCAGTGGACGGTTACGGGCGCAGGTACGTTTTTATTAGGCGATAAAAAAGGTTTTCCTTGTATATCGTCGGCAACGATAGGCAAGGTTGTTGACTACGGCGTAACTGATGCTAACAATATGGGTGCTGCTATGGCGCCAGCGTGTGCTGAAACAATAATTTCACATCTTAAAAACACTAAAACTACTGTAAACGACTACGATTTAATAGTATCAGGTGATTTAGGTGCGCTTGGTTCACGAATTTTAAAAAAATTAACCTTAGATAATGGCGTTGATATTTCAAATAATCACGTTGACGCAGGCGAACTTATATATAATATTAAAGAAGAAGAGTTTCAAGGTGGTAGTGGCGCTGGATGTTCGGCAGTGGTGATGGCATCGTATATCTATCCAAAATTATGTAAAAAAGAGTTAAAACGCGTTTTGTTTTGCGCTACTGGGGCGTTGCTATCAACGGTGTCTACACAGCAAGGCGATAGCATACCGTCAATTTCTCACGCAGTTTGTATTGAAAATTTTTAGGTGATATATGTTAGAAATTTTTTTATCCTTTTTAAAAGCTTTTTTAGTTGGTGGACTTATATGTGCAATTGCGCAAATAATAATAAATTTAACTAAATTAACGGCTGGTAAAATTTTAGTAATATTTTTACTTACAGGCGTAATTTTACAAGCGTTTGGAGTATATGAATTATTAGTTGATTTTGCAGGAGCAGGCGCAACCGTTCCTATTTCAGGTTTTGGTTATTTACTTGCTGATGGTGCTATAAACGGCGCAAAATCGGGCATTTTAGGTGCAATTACGGGTGGGCTTTCGTCAGCAACTGCTGGTGTGTCGTCTGCAATAATATTCGGGTTTTTAATTGCAGTTATATTTAAACCTAAGTCAAAACCAAATTAAAGTAATATTTTAACTTTTTAAGCATAATATTATATATGAATAAGGTTAAAACAAAGCGCAAAAGGCGTAGAAAAGTTCTATTTATATTTTTGCTAATAGATTTTTTCGTTACGTTTTTTGCGCTTTATTATTTTAGCAATAAAACGCTAATTGAAATAGGTAAATCAACTTATACTTGTATGCTTTCGTCGTCTGCATACTACGCTATAACTACGTCAGTTCAAACTGAATATAAGTATAGCGATATTATTAAAATTCATAAAAATAGCGACGGTGAAATTTCAATGATAACGGCTAATTCGTATAAGGTAAATTCGCTGTCTTCAAGCTTAGCAAATTCGGTTATGAGTTATCTTGAAAGTGAAACGAAAAAGGGTGTTGACGTGCCTTTAGGCGTGTTTACGGGTGTAAATATACTGTCTGGTTTTGGTAAAAAAGTTAAAATGCCGTTAATAACCGTAACTAGCGTTAAGTGTGATATCGTATCATGCTTTGAAGAGGCAGGAATTAACCAAACAAGGCACGCAGTTTACGTTGATATAATACCCGAAGTTAACATTGTTACGCGAACTAAAACAGAAAAAATGCTTGATACTATACGCATTTTGTTATTTGATAATTA
>JAGBYC010000233.1 GCA_017628935.1 Clostridia bacterium
AGCGATGTTCTCGGATACTCCCCGGATAGCTCTCTTAAGTATGCGGACAATGCGGTATACTTTAAAAATACAGACTTCGGTAAGTATTTTGATTGCTTTAAGAATCTTCCCGACGATACTCTTATGTGTATAATGGATAAGCACGTTTTATCCGAGGAAGAGGATCTTTTGGCGGCAAAGGATCTTTTTGTTAAGATAATGGAATTTGAAGGATATATAAAAGCACTTGCGCATGCAAGTGCTTTTGGTAGCCCCAAGGGGAATTGCTCCACTTCGTTATCACGCCGGGGTTGCAAACAGTAGGTGTCTACTGTTTGGTTTACAACTTCCAACCCGTTCAATTCCCAAATAAGCAAATAAAAAGCACTTGCGCGTGCAAGTGCTTATGGTAGCCCCAAGGGGAATTGAACCCCTGATTTTGCCTTGAGAGGGCAACGTCTTAACCTCTTGACCATGAGGCCGTTTAATTTACAATAATTTTAGCATATTTAATATCGTTTTGCAATCGTTTAATATACTAAAATAAAAAAAGCGGTAAATTTACCGCTTAATATACTTTATACCCACTTGTGCCGTAACATTGAGCATTAATGACCCGCTTTAAAGCAGGTGGGTATCCCGTCTTTGCTTCCGACTTTTTGAATATAATGGACTGCACATGACAACGCCCTCAAAATACGCTTTCACAAACGAACAAAAATTCCCTAATTATATAATGTGGATCCAAGAAAACTCCGACTCGTACACAGCAGGTAGATAAAGTATATACTATAAGTATATTTGTAGTCAATAAATTTATACGTCGTTATTGATTTTTATTTTGTATAATGGTATACTTTTAATTAAGATTATGTCAAATTATACAAAAGATAATAACCAAATAATGAACTTTAGGCCGTTAGTTACAGTTGCTATTTGTTTTATAGTAGGTATTATATTGCCGATAGTGTATTTATGTGCTAACGCCACTATTTACTTCGTTTTAGCAGTTATTAGTATAGCCGTTATAGTTGTATTAGCAGTTATTAGAAGTAAAAAATTTAATAAACTTTCATACGTAGTTTACGGCATAGGTATTGCCTTTTTAATTTTTGGTAGCATAGTTACGTTTAGTAGAATATTTTATAATCTTGGTGCTGAAACTCGTAGTTACGAAGTGGTGTCTGGCTACGTTCAAAAAATAAACTCTAAAGAAGAACTGTCTAACGGGTATAAATACGGGTTAATTGTTAACGCTAACGTTGACGGTGTTAATGAAAAAATTTATACCGTTATAGTAACCAACAAAGAAATTACAGTATTTAACGAAGTTACTTTTAAAGGTAAACTTAATAATTACTATTGTAAAAGTAGTAAAGGCGTTAATTTGTATCCGTTAACCGATAATATACGCTACTCAGTTTACGAACCTATCGTATATAGCGTTGGTGGACTAAAAGAAGGAATTATTCCTACACTTAGAAATCATTTATACAATACGCTTAAATCATATTGCCCAGTAAATTACGGTGTAATTAACGGTAT
This sequence comes from Clostridia bacterium, assembly GCA_017628935.1. Taxonomy (GTDB): domain Bacteria; phylum Bacillota; class Clostridia; order Christensenellales; family Borkfalkiaceae; genus HGM11412. The sequence goes on from JAGBYC010000233.1 coordinate 1,525, forward strand.
ACTAACGGGCGATACCTCTGGTATTGATAATTATGACCTTACAACTTATCGTAGGTTAGGCGTTGCACATATCTTTGCCGTGTCTGGCTTGCACGTAGGATTTTTATTTGCGGCAGTAGTATCAATTTTGAAATTGTTTAAGGTTAAACGCACTAAACACATATATTTCGTAATTCCTACGCTATTATTTTACGTAGCGTTTTGTGGGTTTACTGCTTCGTGTATGCGCGCATTTACAATTATACTAATTAAACTTATTGCCGATACTTTTGGTTATAAGCGTGACGGGTTAAATACGATATCGATAGGCGCAATAGTAGTTTTAACTATAAACCCAACTTCGCTATTTACAATAGGTTTTCAGTTAAGTTTTTTAGCGTATATGGGCATAATACTATTTACAAAACCTTTTAGCAGGTTACTATCAAAAGTATTGTCGGTACGTGCAAGTGAATTTATTTCTCCGTACGTGGTGGCGTATTTGTCAACCTTGCCAGTTATAGTTGACTGTTTTGGTTATTTAGCGCCGTTTGCAATATTGTTTAACGTTTTAGTTATACCTATAATAGGTATAGTGTACGTTGCTTGTTTTATTGTAAGTATATTACTTATGATTTC
>JAGBYC010000025.1 GCA_017628935.1 Clostridia bacterium
AGAATATTTAGGATTAGAAGAACATTATACTTATGACCGTTTCTTAGGATTAGCTCATTCTAATAAAAAATATTCATATGAAGAAGCTAAAGAAATATTCTATGATGCAATTAAACAATTCCCACAAGACTTCCAAGATAAAGCAAAAGACGTTTTAAAAGAAGGCTTTGTGGATGTGTATGAACAAGACGGAAAAAGAAGTGGAGCATATTCATCAAGCATGTCTGATTTACACCCATTTATCTTATTAAATTATAATAATACTGGCATGAGCGTTACTGAAATGAGTCACCGCTCTAAACCGTTTATGGCTATTAACGAAGAGGCAAACGCTTTACTTCGCGAACTTATGTGCGTGCCTGAAAATTACGATATTTTATTCGTTCAAGGTGGTGCGTCACAACAATTTGCTGCCGTTCCACTTAACCTTATGACAAGTGGCAAAGCAGACTATATAGTTACTGGTAACTTCTCTGGCAAAGCGCAAGAAGAAGGTACTAAATACGGCGAGGCTAAAATCGTAGCGTCAAGTAAAGATAAAAACTTTACTTACATACCAGACGTTGACAAAATTGTGTTTAGTGATGATGCCGACTACGTTCATATTACAACTAACAACACTATTTTTGGTACGCGTTATACTAAACTTCCTAACGTTAAAGCTCCACTTGTTGGCGACGCGTCTTCTAACATTTTAAGTGAAGAAATTGACGTTAGTAAATTTGGCGTGCTTTACGCTGGTGCGCAAAAAAATATTGCACCTGCTGGCGTAACTATCGTTATCGTTCGTAAAGATTTACTTGGCAAACAAAGAAGTGATTGCCCTACTATGCTTAACTACGCTATTCAAGCAAAAAACGACAGTTTATACAACACTCCACCTTGCTTTAGCATTTATTCTGCTATGCTTGTGTTTAGATGGCTTAAAAAACTTGGTGGCGTTAAAGAAATGCAAAAAATTAACGAATATATAGCAGTCTTACTTTACGACTTTATTGACAATTCGTCTTTCTACACTAACTCTGTTAATAAAAAAGACCGTTCGCTTATGAACGTTCCTTTCGTTACTGGTAGTGATGAACTTGACGCTAAATTTGTTAAAGAGGCTGGCGAAAACGGTTTAGTTTCTATTAAAGGTCACCGTTTAGTTGGTGGTATGCGTGCAAGTATTTATAACGCTATGCCTATCGAAGGCGTTAAAAAACTTATCGAATTTATGAAGAAATTTGAACTTGAAAACAAATAATAGGTGCTTACTATGAAAAATATTTTAAAACTTAACGCTATTAGCCCGTTGGTTGATGAAACACTTAAGAAAAATTACGTTGTAACCGAAGACCCAACTGATGCAGTTGGCGTTATCGTTAGAAGTTTTGATATGCATAACTACGACCTTCCTGAAAGCGTTGTAGCCGTTGCACGCGCTGGCGCTGGCGTAAATAATATTCCTACCGATAAATACGCTGAACAAGGCGTAGTTGTGTTTAACACCCCTGGCGCAAATGCAAACGCCGTTAACGAACTTGTTATTTCTGCCCTTTTATTAGGTTCAAGAAAAATTGTGCCTGAAATTGAATGGGTTAAAACT
>JAGBYC010000234.1 GCA_017628935.1 Clostridia bacterium
CTTGTTGTCTAAATTCTTAAATAAAAACAACGAAAAGCACGGCAATACACCGTGCTTTTTATTATTGACTTATATTATTATATATTATATACTTATATATATAAGGAAAGGTTATGAATAATTTTATAATAAGTGATGGCGTACTTAAAAAATACGCTGGTAAAAATAAATACGTTGAAGTTCCTAACGGTGTTACTAAAATAGGGTATCGCGCATTTTACAATTCTAACGTTAAAAGCGTAGTTTTGCCAAGTTCTGTAAAAATTATAGATGGTAGCGCTTTCGAACATTGTGATAATTTAAGTAATATAAACTTATCGTTTGTTGAAGAAATAGGTGAAAACGCTTTTTCGTTTACAAAAAAATTAAAAACGCTTGTGCTTGACGGCGCAATTAAAAGGGTTAAAGATAGCGCTTTTTACGGTTCAAACGGCATTAAAAGGGTGTATATATCTAAAACCGTTGAAGAAATAGGTAGCGACGCTTTTACCGCGTGTGAAAGTTTAATAGATATTACCGTTAGTAGTGAAAATAAAAACTATAAGTCGGTTGCAGGGTGCTTATATAATAAAAATTTAACAACTTTAATACAATATCCACTTGCTAAGCGCCAAAAAACTTTTAAAGTTTTAAGTACGGTTGAAAATATATTTGTTCGTGCGTTTTTAAAACTTAAAAACGTATCGCGTTTTACCGTTGAAAAGGGCAATAAAAACTATAAAGCCAAAAACGGCAACTTATATTCTAAAAATTTAAAAACGGTTATTCGTTACGCCGTAGGCAAGGCTGAAAAAGTATTAACGGTTGATAAATTTATAACTAATATAGGCGATTTTGCGTATGAAAGCGCTAACAATTTAACAAGCGTTACTATTTTAAACAACGTAAAAAGCGTGTCTTTCGGTGCGTTTTTAGAATGTAAAAATTTAAAAAGCGTTACTATTACCGAAGGCGTTAAAAAAATAGGTAAAATAGCCTTTGCTTTTTGCGACAGTTTAGAAGTTGGGATAATTCCTAATAGCGTTGAGTATATTGAAAGTGACGCTTTTGAAGATAGTTACGCTACCTTAAAAGTGGTAAAATACAGTTATTCGCACAACTACGCAGAAGAAAACGACTTTGATTTTGAAATAGTATAAATAAAAACGGCTGACCAAAAGTCAGCCGTTTTTACTTCTCATAATCTTTCATTAGTAATTAAAGCCGTTTAAATAGTTTAGGGTATAAGTGAGTGTGGATAGATGGCTTAATAAATAATTACTTATTGAAAATTTCTTTGTAAGCTTTAGAGAATTTAGCAGTAGGCGATTTGCAAGCAGGAATAACTAACGGTTCGCCGTTTAAAGGATTAACACCGTCGCGAGCATTCTTGTCTTTCAAATCAAACGTTGCGAAGCCAGAAACGTGAACGTATTCACCGTTTTTCAAGCAGTCGGTTAACGTTTCAATGAATAACGCTAAGTTCTTTTCTGCCTCTTTGATTGTTACGCCAAGCTTATCAGCGTACGCTCTTGTAAATTCGCTTTTGTTCATAATACCCCTCCCCTTTAAAATGGTAAAACAATTAAGCACATATACTAAAAGTATAACACAAAAAAACAAAAATACAAGGTTTTTTGTAAAAATGTTAACAAAGTGAGTTAAAAAACGTCAAAATATTGACAAAAAGCGTATTCGGTATTAAAATATTTCTATACTTAGGGGGTTTTATGTTACAAACTGAACGCCTTATAAACGCTTTAAACGAAAGTCCTGCGTTTTTAAGAAAAAGCATACTTAAATTACTAATTAAACAAGAAAAATACGATAAATCGTTAACTCCTACTATAAAAAATAGGGTGGCACTTAACTTTGCAAGTTCGTATTACTATTCGCTTTATTCTCCGTCAATGTGCGCGTATACGGCGTACCGTTTAGGGCTTAAAGCAGTTGGCGTTAACGATTACGCGTCGCTTGCATCAAGCAAAGAGTTTAAAAAAGCGTGCAAAGTATTAAATATGCCGTACGTTTTAGGCTATCACGCAGAGTGCGAGCCTTTGTTTAATGAAGTAAAAGCATCGTGCTATACTTACGGTGTGCCTTTTACTAAAATTAAGCTTATTGAAAAAGAACTTAAATTAATTCGCGTTGAAAAGAAAGAATACGTTGAAGCGCTTGTTAAAAAAATAAACTCACGTCTTAAAAAATATTCTATTTTCGTACCTATTTTAGAGGTGATGGCGTCGTCAACTTATCTTCAAGGTGGCGCAGTTACTGAAAAACACGTTGCAAAAATTTTGGCTAAAAAAATTATTGAAAGGTTTAAAACGGGTGAAGAAATTATAAACTTTTTAACTACCGTTTTAAAAATTAACGTTGCAAGCGAAGAAAAAGATTATTTAACCCTTTCTAACAACAAGTATTTAAATGAAGATTTAACAAGGGTAATATATAATAACGTTCACGTGTTTAAAGCAGGCGAAACACTTCGAGACGCAAGTGAACTTTTAAGTTTAGACGAAATTACAGGCGCAATTACTGCATATAAATTACGCCTTAAAAACTTTGATAAAAACTTTATTTTAAACGCAATTTCTACTTTAAAAGGCAAAAACTTTAACGCCGTTGCATTTAGTAGCGACGCTTTAACTGAAACCGAAACTAACGAAATTGCAAACATTTTTATTGAAAACGACTTGTTGCCTATTGAGGTAGACCGTGCTGGTATGCCACGTCAGGTAATTGACGCTAAACCTATGAACGAAACGCTTTATAACTCAGCCAAAGCAGTTATAGGCAACGCCGTTTCAAGTTCGGTTAGCGTTGACGACGGAATGTTTAGCAAAAACACTATTTCAAAATGTCCAAGTATTTTAAAAAGAATAGAAATATTTAAAAACGTAACGGAATAATTATGACAGAAAAACGCGTGTTTGATTTTGAAACGCAACTTAATAAACTACAAGCAGTGTTTAACAAAAATATAAATACTGAAATTATGGCAAGTAAAACGTACGACGCCGTCTTTTCGGTTGCTGAAAATTCTGGTGGTAGCGAGTTTGAAGTTGTTGCGCTTGAAAAAGACTTTTTAAAACACGGCGAAGGCATAGTTAGGGCGTTAAAAGATGCAGGAGTAAAATATTCTGTGCTTTTATTTTCCGTTGCCGACCTTAATTTTACTAAACCTAAAAAAATATTTGGCTTAAAGTCGTCTGAAATTATTATTTTAGGTGGTAAAGAACTTATTTCTTACGCGCTTTTTTACGCGTCTAACAACACTAAAAACGTTCACGCCGTACTTACCGAGCCGTACGTTGAGGGTTTACTTGGCAACACCGTTACCGTGCCTGACGGTGGGTTCGTTAAAGTTATAACGGTATCAAAATTAAAAACGCTTATTTTTGATAAAACTATTTTAGCAAAATCTAACTCTAACGCCGTAGCCTATTCGTATATAAAATGCACAGGTAAACTTATTACGCTTATCGATTATAAGTTAGACCTTTTAATAGGAGTAAAAACTTTACAGCGTGAACATTACGATAGAGCGCGTTTAGCAATAGCGCTTATAAACAATATTAAAACTTTTGCAAATCCTATCGAAGTTTTGGCGTACGCGTCGTTATTAAACGCCGAAGTATTAGCGTCGTCTAACGTATTAACTGGTGGCGGGCAACGTAATATTGCGCACGCTTTAGAGTTGCAGTTGCCTACGGCAGATAGGGGCGACGTAGCGTTAGTTTCACTTGACCGTGCAATTAAACTTTATCACGCCTTTTTCGTTAACGATTTTAGTAGCGTTTTATCAGTTGCCGACTATACTGGCGACGTTAACAAAATTAGTAAAATTTCTAATAAAGATAGCGCGTATTTCTATTCAAACATTAAAATTCCTAGCGTTAAGCGTAAAAATATGCTTTCTAAACTTATATCGTTAACGCGCGCAGGGTTTATTAAAGAAACGTCGCAATTAATGTCAATACTTTTAGACGTTAAGAAAAATTATATGCGTTTTAAAGGACAAAAAACGGTAACTAATTTTAAATACGTTCAATTAAAAAACGCCGTTCAATTAGCGCCGTATTTAACAAGCGAAACAACCGTTCTTACCTTACTTAGAGATTTTGGCGTGCTTAACACGTTAAAATAAGGTATAAATAAACTAAATACTGTTAAAAATACTCCGTGTAACAACGCGGAGTTTTTTTATGCTTAAAAAATTGTTAACGGTTATAGCGTACGTATTGCTAATTTTTATATTCGGTTTTAACGCCACACCACTTTTTGCTAACGAGTGCGTGGTTTCCGTTTCGTCGTCGTCAGGAACTTTTTATAAAACAACGCATTACGGTTTTGACGACGCGTTTTTAGGTAACGGCGTTTGCAAGTTTTACGACGCAAACTACAACTATAATAAATTCGTAATAGAGTATTATAACGCCGAAGTGGTTGACGTTAGCGAAGTTGACGGCTACGCTACTAATTATTATTACTATTCGGATATGCTACCAAACGCCGAAATAATAAACGGCAAAAAGGTAAACGTTCATATTGCCGTTACTAACGAAAGGGTGGTTATAGGCTATCCTTTAATATATTACTATTATTAAATTTAATTATATAGGTATAAAAGAATTTTTTAACGTCAATAATCAAAATAAACACGGAGGTTTATATGTCAAACAAAAATCAAAAAATAGTAACTTTTTTCAAGAAAAACGCGTATTATTTCGTTTTTTTAACTGCTCTTGCCGTAATAGTTGCAGTAACGGTAGGACTACTTGTTAATTCTAACAATTCTTCACCATCAATAAACGGTGGCGTTAATTTAGAAAACCCTTCTAATACCGATACGCCAAACAATCCAAGCGAACCCGACGTTCCAAGTGGTGATACGCCGGCAAACCCAGATACGCCCGACGTTCCAACCGTAACGGTAGTAGTTTTTGATATGCCAGTAGCAAACGGTACGGTTATTAAAAATTACGTTGACGCAGGCGTTGTTTATAATGAAACTCTTAACCTTTACACTGGCCATAAAGCCATCGACTTTACTGCCGAAGAAGGCGCAAGCGTAGTTGCTTGTTACGACGGCGTTGTTGAAAGCGTTATTGAAAGTAAACTTGACGGTGTAACCGTAACTATCGACCACGGCAACGGACTTAAAAGCCATTATAATAGCATTGAGGTTGACGAAAATATCGTTCAAGGCGTAACCGTTAAAAAAGGTGACAAGCTTGGCGAAATTTCTATAAACAATCGCACCGAATATAAAGACGGGGCACACCTTCATTTTTACGTAACTGAAAACGATGAAAAAATCAACCCAGAAAAGTACTTGTTATTTGAAGAAAAGTAAAATTTATATAAAACTAAACGCGCTAACCAAAAGCGCGTTTTTTATTTGTTAAATAAGAGTTGAAAAGGGCTAAATTGTCAAAAATTCTTAAAAAAAGTTGGTAGTTTTGCTAATAAATTTAATTTAGTAATTGACAAGTTTTTTATTTGATGTTAAAATTATTTAACAAAGACCATATAATTTTACGTTAATATAAATTAACGTGTTCAATATTGAGGAGCAATTTTAATGAAAAAACTTTTATCGTACCTTATCGCAATGATGTTAACTTTATCTTTAGCTTTCGTGGCCGTTGCTTGCGACCCTACTGACGATGGCGATGCAGACGACGTTGAAACTGGTTTTAAATACGAATTAGTAACTGAAGTTGACGACGGGGAAGATCCTTTCTATAAAATAACGGGTTTTGGTATATCTAACGAAGACGCTGAAAAAATTGCCGACGGTGATTATTCTTCGGTTGCTTCTTATCGCGAAATTACTATTCCTACGTCTTATACCGAACTTGACGGCGCAACTGAAAATTACGCCGTTAAGGAAATTGATATGAGTGCGTTTGCTAATCAACCACTCTTTACTAAAATTACCGTTGGTAGCAACATCAAAAAAATAGGCGAAGGCGCGTTTGCAGGTTGTTCAAATCTTACTGAGTTAGTTTTACCTTTCGTTGGTAGCAAAATTGACGCTGTTAATGAAGAAAGAATGTTCGGTTATATTTTCGGTAACACTGCAACTGAAAACTCTACTTCGGTAACTGGCAAACTTCACCAACGCGTTGACGAAACTGGCACGGTTATTTCTTCTGAAGAAGATTTAACTTATAGCGTTCCAACCTCACTTAAAAAAGTAACTATCGTAAATAGCGCTACTAATATTGCATCTATTAGCGAATGTGCTTTCTACGGTATGACTATGCTTGAAGAAGTTATTATTCCTGCTACCGTTGAAACTATTGAAAATCACGCTTTTTACGGTTGTACTTCTCTTATTAAAATGGAACTTCCTAAAACCGTAAAAGAAATAGGCGACTATGCTTTTACTGGTAACACTGCGCTTTACAGAGTAGAATTTGCTAACGACTCGGTATTAGAAGTTATTGGTGCGCACGCGTTTGAAGGTTGTTCACTTTTAAATAGCAGTAAAGTTCAAAACGTAGTTCCTTTAGATTTGCCAGTAGGCGTAAAAGAAATAGGCGAATACGCTTTCAACGGTTGTACTTCTATTGAAGAAATTAACCTTTCTAAGCTTACTAATTTACAAGTTTTAGAAGTTGGTGTTTTTGCTAACTGTACAAACGTAATTAAAGTAACCGTTAAAAACGGCTTAACTTACAAAAACGGTGCTTTTAACGGCTGTACTAATCTTGAAAAAGCCGGCGTAGTTTTAACTGAAGGTGCGTTTGACTTTGCTGGCGTAAATAAATTTGCTTTCGATTTTGAAATTTAATATAACAATTAACATATAATCAATAAGGAGGATGTATGAAAAACAAAAATTATTTTAAAGCGTTGTTCACAAACGCAGTTTTCTATGCGGGATTCGTTCTTGGGTTTATTCTTATAACGGCTTACATAGTTTGTTACGAATACGGAATAATTAAATGGTTTGCCGCGTCTTCTGCTGATATCGTAGCATTCGTTGACGTATTAATAGCGTTAGCGTTAGCAATATTCGTGCTTGCTGGTTTTAGAAAACTTAAAACTGAAACGGTAACGTTTAGTGAAGCGTTAGTTGGGTTTTTACTTGCCTTAGTATTAGGTGGTATTTACCTTATAATATTCGTCGAAAATCACGTTGTATCAAGCGCGTTAACAACGGTAATTGCACTTGCAATAGCAAGCGTAGTTATGGTATTAAGAGCAAAATATTTCGACCATAAGTATGACGTTTTACCATCTAACGTTAACGTTAAGTCGTACTACAAAGCGTTTTTTAAAACTTACGGCGTAGTAGCAATTATCTTTGCAGTAGCAACGTGCGCTACGATGGTTATTATCGAACTTTCTAACGTGGTTGGTTACATATTAGCAGGCGGTAGTATTAAAGTTGCCGTGTCAATTGCTTTAGTGTGTGCTTTCGTGTTGTTCTTAATTTTATTCTTTACAAGATTAAGAACTAAAGAAATGGGTATAGTTGACGTGTTAACGTTTGCAATTATCGGCGTTGTATTAGGTATTATTCCAGTAGCGTTTATGGTTGCCCCAGTTTACATTGTTTTAGTTGTTGTTGCTGAAGCAGTTATATTTGCTTTAGGCGTTGTACTTACAATTTTAATTATCAAAAACACTCACGTTTATACTGACGAAGAAAATAAAGAACTTGAAAACGCTCAAACGGGCGTAGCGTCGTATTTAAAGGCGTTAATTGACAAAACTAATATAATAGTTGCTATCGGTGTTTCGGCTATTATTTCGGCGTTTGTAACCTTTATTGAGGGCATCAATATTCTTTCAGTTTTAATGAGCGTATTAAAACTTGAAGGCGAATTCGTTATTGCAGTTGGCGTAGTTGTAGTAGCAGTGTTATTCGTGTTGTTCGTACTTGCTGACGTTAACGATTATCGTATTACTGAAGTTGACTCTGCGCTTAACGTATGGAACGTTACGTTTGTAACGTTAACTATATTACACTTTGCGCTTTTTGGTGGCGGAATTGATTTACACTTTGCTTTTGCTTTTGGTGGCTTAGTACTTGGTTTAATTCTTTTCTTTGTTCGTTCGCGTTTCGTTCACTACGGCGAAGTTGTTTTCAAAACGGCTGAGCCTTGCGCGTGCGTAGAACCAGTTGTTGAAGTTGTTGCTACTGAAGAAACTACTAACGACGCTGAAGAAGTTACTGAAGAAGCCGTTGAAGAAGTAGCAACCGTTCCTACAAAACTTAAACGCATTAACGTTAAAAAGATTTTTGAAAATTACGTTCGTACGGGTGATAATCAACTTAAAGAAAATTATAGCGCAATTAAAAACGCGTTCTATTCTTACGGTGTTCACTCACGCTTAACCAAAACGCGTGAAAACTTCTCTAAAAAAGGCGCGTCTATGTCAAAGGTTAAGCCTGAAAAGGCGCTTCACCTTCAAGCAAAATTACAAGTACGTGGCAAGTTTGTTAAACTTTATATTAACGTTGACCCTACTACGCTTGACGCAAAATATTTCCGTCATAAAGACGTTTCTTCAAAATCGCCAGACCAAGCAACGCTTTTAAAAATTCGTTCTAAACTCACTTTGAAACGTGCGCTTGAACTTATTGATATGCTTGCTGAAAAAGAAGGCTTTACTAAAAAGAAAAAGTTTGAACCAGTTGACTACACTAAAGTGTACACTGATGAAAACCTTTCTTATATGGAAAAATTAGGCTTTGACTATATCGTTAAAAATAGCGTTACTCTTTATGAAGTTAAAGGTTATAACCCAGAGTTTGCCGATAAAGTTGTTAAAACTTTAATAGTTGATAAGCCAGACCGTTATATTTACGACGAAGTTTCACTTGACGCTATATGCGATAATTTCGCCGAAGGCGAAGTTGCTGACTTAGAGGCAATGCGCGCTAAAGGGCTTATTAAAATTAACGCTAATAAAGTTACCGTTGTTGCAAGCCCTAAACTCTCTAAAAAACTTACTATCGTTGCTAGCGAAATTGAACCTAACGCAATTATGATGGTGGCAATAGCAGGTGGCGAAGTTACTCAACTTGTAGAAGCATAACGTATTATTAATGCTTTAAAAAACTTAATATTAAAAGGCTTGTGAAATTCGCAAGCCTTTTTTATTATCTACCATTAATAAGTACCATTTTATAAAATAAAATGTAAAAATGTGAAAGAATTTTCACAAAAGTATTGAAACGTGTCGAAAAAAGTGGTAAAATTATAGTATATTTGGTGTGTAAACACTTAAAGGAGGATTTTTAAATGAATAAGTTTTTAACTTCTCTCGGTTTTGATGCTGAGAAGAAACAAACTACCGTTAAAACTGAAATCATTGCGGGTATCGTTACTTTCCTTGCAATGGCTTACATTTTAACGGTTAACCCTGCGCAAATTTTAGTTGGCGCAGACGCTGCTTACTGGCCATCGGTATTCATTGCAACTGCTCTTGGTGCAATAGTAGGTACGCTTTTAATGGCGTTCTTTGCTAAAATGCCTTTAGCACAAGCATCTGGTATGGGTCTTAACTCATTACTTGGTGGTCTTATTGCTATTTGGGCAGGCGACACTTACGGTGTAGTATTTACTATCGGTCAAGCGTTTGCAATGGTTCTTATCTCTGGTGCTATTTTCCTTGCACTTTCGTTAATTACCATTAAAGGCAAATCATTCCGTGAACTTGTGTTCGACGGTATGCCAGTTGCTGTAAGAAGCGCAATTTCAGTAGGTATCGGTTTATTCATTGCATATATCGGTTTCCAAAACGCTGGTGTTATCGTTCACAACGCTTACACTCAAGTTGGTTTTGTAGACTTTACTAAATGGGGCGAACAAATCGTTAACGTTGGTAACCCTGCATCATTCGCTGCTCAATCTGCAGTTGTATGTTTAGTTGGTTTATTCCTTATCGCTATTTTAGATAAACTTAACGTTAAAGGCTCTATCATTTTCGGTATTATCGGCGCTGCTATCGTTGGTATTCCTCTTGGTGTTACTGACCTTTCAGTTCTTGCTGGTAACGGTAACGTTTCTTGGAAATTCTGGGAAAACTTTGCTAACTTCTTCGGCGGTGAAAAGAGCGTATTCTTCTCATTCACAGAAGTATTCACTACTGGCTTCCCTGCAGGTTCAGTATTCACAGTTATCATGGTTATCATCACTATGTGTATGATCGACATGTTCGATACAATGGGTACTATCGTAGGTTGTTGTGGTGGTAACAGAATTTTATCTGATGAAAACAACAAACCACACAACTACGACAAAATTATGATTTCTGACGCAGTTGCAACTTGTGCAGGCGCTATGCTTGGTACATCTACAGTTACAACTTTCGTTGAATCAGGTGCCGGCGTTTCTGCTGGTGGTAGAACTGGTCTTACAGCGTTCACAGTAGCATGCTTATTCTTCATCTCTATGTTCGCTATGCCTTTATTCGCTGCTATTCCTGGCGCGGCTACTGCATCTGCACTTGTTTACGTAGGCGTTCTTATGATGAAAAACAACATTAAATCAGTTGACTTTAGCGACGCTATCAACGCTACTGCTGCTTTCCTTACAATGGTTGTTATGATTCTTTCTTACTCAATCACTAAAGGTATCGGTATCGGTCTTATTGCTTTCACATTCATGAGCGCTATCGACTACGTTGTTAACTACGTTAAATACCTTGCTAAGAAAGGTGAAAAACCAGTTTGGAACGTTTCTGTTGTTACTCTTATCGTAACTGCTCTCTTCCTTGTTTACTTCTTCGTTCCAGTTGCATAATTAAAAACTTAACAAAAATAAAAAGACTTGTGATTTTTCACAAGTCTTTTTTATAGCGTTAAACGTTTAATTAATAAAAAAAGTGCGAAAATTTTTCGCACTTTTATTCTTGGTTTGGTTTTTTAGGTAAGTTAACTCTTTCGTAATGAGTTAAAGCGTTTAAAACGTTGTCGCTCACCATAGGAACGTCTTTTCTAATATCTTTAAGTAAATTTTTAACGTACTCGCGTTGAGTTTTATGGTTAACAGGGCAAGGGTTATGTAAAACTGGTAAGTTTTTTGAAAACGACGCAACCTCAAACTCTCTTAAATAAATCATAGGTCTAATAACCGTTAAGTTAGCGCGTTCAAGATAGGTTACGGGGCTAAACGTTGAAATTCTTCCTTCGTACATAAGTGATAAAAAGAAAGTTTCTATCATATCGTCACCGTCGTGGCCAAGCGCAACTTTATTACAGCCAAGTTTACTAGCAGCGCCGTTTAACGCGCCTCTACGCATATTTGCACAAAGCGAGCAAGGGCTTTTTTCTTTTCTTTCGTTAAACACAACTTCGGCAATTTGAGTTTTTTCAATATAATACTCTACGCCAAGGCTTTCACAGTATTTTTTAATGTTTTCAATTTCTTGCTTATCGTAATCAAGCCCCATATCAACGGTAACGGCAATAAGGTCGAACTCTTCAGGATAAAAGCGTCTAAGTCCAGCCAAAGCCGAAAGCAAAGTCATACTATCTTTACCACCAGAAAGACCAACGGCAATTTTGTCGCCAGCCTTTATCATTTTATAATCGTCAACGCATTTACGTAAACGTGATAAAATTTGCTGTAAAGTCATATAAATGTTATAAAACTCCTTTTCATTTTTATAATTATATGTTAAAATAAATTTTGTAGAAAATCAATCGTTTGAGGGCTTATGGCTGAATTTATTCGCGAATTTTTATCAATTTTTACAAATGATGGTAAAATTATAACGCTTTTAGTGTCAATGTTTCCGTTAGTTGAACTTAAAGGGGCAATACCTATCGGCGTTAGTTACGGTGAAAATTTAATAACGTCGGCATTACTTGCGTATTCGGGTTCAACGCTTGTTTCAATTCCGTTATTCTTTTTACTTTTGCCCGTTTTCAACTTGCTTAAAAAAATACCGTTTATTAAAAAAGTGGTTGAAAAAATGGAACTTGTGTTTAAGCAAAAAGCCGAAAAACTTGCTAAAAACTCTAATGGCGAAGTTGAAGAAAAAAAGCGCAAAATGTTAATTGTAGGCTTGTTTATTTTCGTTGCCGTTCCTTTCCCGGTAACGGGGGTGTGGACGGGTACTGCAATAGCCGTATTTTTAAACATGAAGTTTAAAGACGCGTTTTTACCTATCGTGGTAGGCAACCTTGTGGCAGGCAGTATTATAACGCTTTTAACGTTTTTACTTGAACCTTACGTAGACTATATTATTTTAACTTTATTTGCAATTGCAATAGTAATGCTTACGATATTTATTATTAAAATAATAAAAGCAAAACCAGAACAAACTAATTAATAAAAAAAGGCCTTGTTTAAAGGCTTTTTTTATTTAATAATTTTACGTTAAAATCTTCTAAAATATTTATGCCGTATTCTTTTGCTAACGCTTTTGCAATTTCAATCGACTTGCCGTCGTAAGCGTTAAATTCGTCGTGCGAGTCTTGACCTAAAACGGCGTCAACACCTACTTCGCCAACTAATTTTAAAAAGTTACGGTTAGGGTAATGACGGTTATCGCGTATGCCAAGCATATTTATTTCAACGGGAACGCCGTATTTTTTACACTCAGTTAAAAACCTAACGTATTCAGCGTTGTAAAAATCAATATCGCCAATAAAGTTGTAACAGTCTGGGTGCGCTACGTAACTAATATAGCCCGACTTTACTGCTAAAATTAAATTA
>JAGBYC010000235.1 GCA_017628935.1 Clostridia bacterium
GCTACGATTTCTACTAATACGTCGTTTGCTACAAAGTATAGTACTACCGCTGCTACTGCTCCAGTTGCTATGATGTATGGCTTCCTTTCTTCTGGTACTGCATTCCACAGTGCTTCGCCGTTTACTTCTAGTTTTCCTAAAGCTCCGTTTAAGCCTTCGTGTGCAATATTAAAGATTGTATTTAATACTTCTACGTCTTTTCCTACTATTGCGTCTATTAAGCCGTTTACTGCTTCTAGCGTTTTATCAATATCAAGTGCTAATAAATCGTTTACTATTTCTACTAGTTGTACTTCTTCTGTTAATTCTACGATTTCTGCGATTGCTTCTACTATTGCTTCGCTTTCATTTACGTAGTCGTATACGATTGATGCTACTTGTTCAATTACTCCGCCTAACGTTGCATCTTCTGCTACTTTTAACGCGCCTACTGCTTCATCTAATACGTCGCTTACTAACGTTAATACCTTTTCGCTTGTTACTGATACTGCTTCTGGCATTCCTTCTACGCTTGCTATTACCGCTTTCATGCTTCTTACTACTTCATCTACGTCTAACGACATTGTTTCCGTAGCAATATCTACTAACTTGCTTGTTTTGTATAACTTTTCTACTTCATTACATACCGTTGATATAATTGAATTTTCTTCTGGTATGATCGTATTGATTAAGCCTTCTACTTTGCGTACTAATTCTGTTGTACCTACCGTTTCATCAAACTTAGGTGCTACGATTGGTCCTGTTACTACTTCATTTGCTAAGCTTGCGATTGCTTGTACTACTTCTGGCGCTACCTTCGCTGCTTCTAATACGTTTGCTACGCTACTGATTACTCCATTGATACTTAAGCTTTCGCTATCTTTTGCTATGCTTGTTATTGTTGACTCTTCATATAGTGTTCTTACTTCTTCAAATACTGCTTTTACTATCGCATTATCTTTTGTAAAGTTTTCTACTACTTCTTCTACCTTGTCTACTAATCTTGGTATACTTAAGTCAACTATTTCTAAGTCGCTTACTGTTCCGTTTAATAATGCTACTAATAACGCTTCTACGTCGGCTACTATTAAGTCGGCTTCATCATTAGTTCCTGCTTCTACTACGTTTGCTACGCTTACGATTACTTCTCTTACGTATAGCTCTTTGCTTGCTTCTACTATGCTTGCTACGCTTACGCCTTCGTATAATTCGCTTACTTCTTCTAACGCTGTATTTACTATTGCATTATTTACTTTTGCTACTTCTACTAAGATTTCCTTAACGCTTTCGGCTATCGCTGATACTTCAATTGCCTTTGCATCTTCTGCTACGTTTGTAAATCTTACGTCGCTCGTTAACTTAGCTACTTCTTCTACTATTACCTTTATTTCGTAGTATGCTAAGTAATTTAATACGATATCGCCCGCTAATTCTACAGTCTTACCTATAGTAGCTTCTTTATTAAACGTAATTGATTGTAATTCGCCTTCTACTAAGTATTGTGCTAACGCCTTCGCTTCTTCTACAGTTGTGTATCTTGTCATTTCATCGATACTTGGAACTGCGCCTACTACGTTTGCTACGCTTGCTATTACTTTATCTACGTTTAATTCTAAAGTAGTTTGAGCAACGTCAACTAATTTACTGTCAACGTATAAAACTTCAATTTCATCAAACGCAGCTTTTACAACTACGTTTTCTTCTTCTAAAAATTCATTGATGATTGTTTCTACTGCATCAGCAACTTCCACAACGGTTGATTCGTTATTAACAACCGGTGCAGTTATAGTACCTGATACTATTGAGTTTGCTAGAGTTTCAAGTTTTCTGATTAAATAAGTTTGTTCATCAAATGGAACGTCTAATACGTCGGCTACGCTTGTAATTACCGAATTGATGCTTAATTTCTTGCTATCGTTTACAAAGCTTGAAAGAGTTGA
>JAGBYC010000236.1 GCA_017628935.1 Clostridia bacterium
AAAGCCGATGAAATCGTACGCGACGTAGAAAACTTAGTAACGATAGTATTTGGTGGCAAGTTAAAACTATTAGGTTTCCACGGCAGAGAAAAGGTAACCGTAGTAGCGCACGCAGTACACGAAGTAGTAGATAACTTTGCAAAGGGTAATGAAATAGTAGATGCAGTATTTGCACAAATTGATGGTCTATACCCAAGCGCACAAATCAATAGCTTTGTAAGTGATAGCAAAGAATTAAGCATCAATGCGGTAATTACAAGCGTAGCTAACATATTAGTAGTACCATTTGATGCTTACAAAACGTTAGTAAGAGATATCGAAGCTTTAGCAAACTCGTTAGTAACAGGTCCTGTAATAGCACCTGAGTTTAACGATGCCGTAAAAGTTGTTGAAGTATCAAGCGAACTTGAAGAAATTTTAACTAACTTTGTAACTGGCAAGGTAGTAGAAACAATCTTTGATGAAATCGAAGTACTATACACAGACAGCAAACTTGTAGATATTGCAAGCACAAGTGAAAAATTAAGTGTTAACCAAGTAATTACAAGCGTAGCAAATATCGTAGTAGAAGCAACACCAAGCGATGCAGACGACTTTGTAGTAATAACAAAAGATATTGCAAACTTGTTAGTAACTGGTATGGTAATTGCACCTAAGTTTAACGATGCTGTAAAACTAGTAGAATTAACAAGCGTAGTAGAACGTTTAATTAACGAATTCTTACCAGAAGAAGGCAACGCAGTAGTAACTACAATCTTTGATGAAATCGAAGTATTGTATACAGATAGCAAGCTTGTAGATATTAGCGCAACCACTATGGAATTAGAATTTGATGCCGTAGTAGGAAGCGTAGCAAATATCGCAGTTGAAGCTATTAGTGACAATAAAGCCGATGAAATCGTACGCGACGTAGAAAGCTTAGTAACAACAGTATTCGGTGGTAAGTTAGAAGAAATAGGATACCACAATAGAGAAAAAGTTACCGTAGCAGCGCACGCATTACACGAAGTAGTAGATAACTTTGCAAATGGTAATGAAGTAGTAGATGCAATATTTGCACAAATTGATGGTCTATACGTAGATTCAACTCTTGCAAGCTTTGTAGGTGATAGCAAAGAATTAAGCATCAATGAAGTAATTACAAGCGTAGCAAACGTATTAGTAGTAGTATTAAAAGACTACGAAAGTATGATATGCGACGTAGCAGAGTTAGCAAACTTGTTAGTAACAGGTATGGTAATTGCACCTAAGTTTAACGATACTGTAAAAGTAGTAGAAGTAACAAGCGAACTTGAAGGAATCGTAACAAACTTTGTAACTGGCAAGGTAGTAGAAACAATCTTTGATGAAATCGAAGTACTATACACAGACAGCAAGTTAGTAGATATTGTAAGCACAAGTGAAAACTTAAGCGTTAACCAAGTAATTACAAGCGTAGCAAACGTATTAGTAGTAGCAGAAGTAGAACCAGACTTAGTAAGAGATATTGAAGCATTACTAAACGTAGTTGTAGGCGGTGAACTTAATAACTTAGGCTTAAATAATGCAACTATAGTGTCAATATCTAATGCAGTATACGCAATAGTAGATAACTTTGCAAAAGGTAACGCAATAGTAGCAGCAGTATTTGCACAAATTGATGGTCTATACGTAGATTCAACTCTTGCAAGCTTTGTAAGTGATAGCAAAGAATTAAGCATCAATGCAGTAATTACAAGCGTAGCAAACGTATTAGTAGTAGTATTAAAAGACTACGAAAGTATGATATGCGAAGTAGCAGAGTTAG
>JAGBYC010000237.1 GCA_017628935.1 Clostridia bacterium
CACGAACACCACCATCACGACCATGAAGACGGTGAAGAATGTTGCTGTGGTCACCATCACGACCATGAACATCACCATCACGACCACGAATGCTCTTGTGGTTGTCACGGTCATCACCACCACGATGCTGACGAAGTTTTTGCTAGCTATGGTGAAGAAACTCCACTTTCATACACACGCGCCGAATTAACTAACATTTTAAGCGCGCTTAAAGAAAATATTTTACGTAGTAAAGGCGTGGTAAAAGGCGCTGACACTAACAACTGGTACTATTTTGATTTCGTTGCAGGCGACTATGAAATTCGTGAAGGCGAACCAGACGTAATAGGAAAATTCTGCGTTATAGGAACAGACCTTAATAAACAAGAACTTAAAAATTTATTTTTAAAGAAGGTGTAAAATGGGCTTACCCGTAGTAATAATAAGGGGCATACTTGAAAGTGGTAAAACTACTTTTATAACCGATTCGCTTGTTAACGGCGATTTTGGTGACGTTGGTCGCGCCCTTGTAATTTCTCAAGAAGACGGAGAAATTGAATACGACGCTAATTATTTAAAAACTGCAAACGCTACGCACGTTATTTTAAACAAGTTAAGCGACTGGAACGAAAATAATATCAACGATATTATTTCAACCTACAAGCCTCAAGTAGTGTTTATTGAAACTAACGAAATGTGGGATTTTAATAATTTAACTATGCCACGTTACTTTGATATTCAACAAACTATAACCATAATTGACGGCGAAACTTTCAGTTTATATTTAGCAAATATGCGTCAAAAATTCAACGATATGGTGCGTTCAAGCGACCTTGTAATTATCAATCGTTGTACCGAAACTCCTGCTACTTCACAACTTAAACGCAACGTAAAAATGATGAATCAAAACGCGTACGTTATAGCCGTTGATTACACTGGTAAACAACTTAATTTACCAAGCGACCTACCTTTTAAGGTAGACGGCGAAGAAATAACCTTAACTTTATCTGATTTTGGCGCGTGGTATATCGACACGTTTGAGTCAAAAGCCCGTTATGAAAATAAAATAGTTGAATTCGACTGCATGGCTATGTTTAATAAAAAACTTCCACCACGCTCGTTTATAGCAGGGCGTATGGCAATGACGTGCTGTGCCGACGATATTCAAGTTTTAGGCCACTTATGTGCTTTCCCTAAAGGATTTAGCGTAAAAAACAAAAGTTGGATTCATTTAAAAGCGCGCGTTCATTATATGAAGTTTGCTAACGGCGAAGAAAGGGTAGTACTTGAAATGCTTTCAGCCGACCCTATCGCATCGCCTGACCCAGAAGACGCTTTAGTAAAATTAGTTTAATTAAAAGACGGTTAACCCCGTCTTTTTCTTTTTGAGCGTAAAAGGTGCAATAAAAATAAAATAATTTATTTTTTGTGGCGAAAATTGTGGCTTTTATGTTTACTTTATGAAAATTATGTTGTATAATAACTTTGTCTTAAAATAAAACGATTTTTTGTAGGAGAATTTTTATGAAAAAACTTAATTTGGCTATTATCGGTCAAGGCAGAAGTGGTAAAGATATTCATTGCAAGTATTTAGCAGGTCCTGAAAATAATCTTTACAACATTAAATACGTAGTTGAATACGACGAATACCGTCGTAACCTTTCGCTTGAACTTTACAAAGGTTGCGAAGTTTTATCTAACTATACCGAACTTTTCGGTAAAAAAGACGTTGACATTGTAGTTAACGCATCGTATAGTGAAGACCATTATCCTATCACTAAAGATTTACTTGAACACGGCTTTAACGTTATGGTTGAAAAACCTTTTGGTAGAAACGTTTACGAGTGTGCCGACCTTATCAAAACTGCAAAAGATAACGGCGTTAAGTTAGCAGTTTTCCAACAATCGTTCTTCGCTCCTTTCTACAAACATGCTTACGACATATTAAAATCTGGTAAAATTGGTGACGTTAAGCAAGTAAATATTCGTTACAACGGATTAGCGCGCCGTTGGGACTGGCAAACTTTACTTAAACACGTAGCAGGTAGCACTTTCAATACCGGTCCACACCCTATCGGTATGGGTTTAGGCTTTTTAGATTTTGATAAGGATACTAGGGTTATCTACACTAAACTTGATAATTGTTTAACTAGTGGTGATGCAGACGACTATTCTAAAATTTTATTTACAGCGCCTAACAAGCCACTTATCGACATTGAAATTCATAGTATCGACGCGTACTCAACTTACAACCTTAAAATTATGGGTACGAAGGGTACGTTTATGTGCAACGTAGGTTCTTGGTACAAAATGAAATACATAGTTGACGGTGAAAACCCTGTTCGTCCTGTTATTGAAGAATTTTTAGCAGACGAAAACGGCAACCCTGCATACTGCAGTGAAAAACTTATCACTCACGAAGAAGAAGGCGTTTACGAAGGTTCTGCTTTCGATATCGGCACTAGAAAACTTTACGAAGATTTATACAAATACTTAACTGGTGAAAAAGATTCGCTTTACGTTACCCCTGAACACGCTATGGCGGTTATCAGCGTAATTGAACAAGCGCACGCTCAAAACCCACTTGAAAGAAAATTTTAATAGGTGAATTATGAAAAAAATAGTTATTTTAGGTTGCGAAAATTCGCACGCGGATACCTTTTTAGCATTTATTCGCGACGTTGAAGAATTCAAAAATATTGAAGTTTTAGGCATTTATAGTGATGAAAGTGATGCAACTGAAAGATTATCTAAAGAATTCGGCGTAAAAATTATGAGTAGTTACGACGAATTTGCTGGTCAAGTTGACGGCGTTATTATAACTGCGCGCCATGGCGACAACCACTATAAATACGCTAAACCGTATATTAAATACGGAGTTCCTATGTTTATTGATAAGCCTGTTACCGTTACTGAAGAAGACGCTATTAACTTTATGCGTGAATGCCGTGATAACGGCGTACGCTTAACGGGTGGTAGTAGCTTAAAACACGTTGAAGAAGTTCAACAATTAAAAAAAGACGTGTTAAATAACGTAGGTGGTAAAACTATTGGTGGTTTTATGCGCGCCCCTATTTCTCTTGACAATGAATACGGCGGATTTTTCTTCTATTCAGAACATTTATCTGCAATGGTAACTGAAGCGTTTGGAACTTATCCAAAATCAGTTAAAGCAATTAGAAACGGCGACGTAGTAAACGTTTCGTTTATTTATGATAACTACGTTATCAACTCTGTTTATGCTGAACTTAACTACTATTATTACGTATCACGCCAAAGTGAAGAAGGCTTTACTCAAGCAACTTTCCCTATTGATGAAACAAGCAAATGTTTCTACGTGGAATTTAGCGAATTCGTACGCTTATTAAACGGTGGCGAACAAAAATATAGTTATAAAGATTTTATCTCTCCAGTATTTATTCTTAACGCAATTTATCGTTCGCTTAACTCTGGCAACGAAGAAATTATAAAGGACTACGAATTATAATGGCAAAACTTACTTTATCAGCATTTGCTGACGAATACTCAAGCGATTTTACCACTCAACTTAAAGCGCTTAACGATTTCAATATAGGCTATATCGAAGTGCGTGGCGTTGACGGTAAAAACGTTTCAACTTTAACAAAACAAGAAGTTTTACTTGCTAAAACTAAACTTAACGATTACGGCGTGAAAGCGTCTTCAATCGGTTCGCCACTTGGTAAAATTAAACTTAACGAAGACCTTAATGCTCATATAGAAACTGCTAAGCGCGTTTTTGAAACTGCTAACGAACTTGGCGCAAAAAATATTCGTATGTTTAGTTTTTATATGCCAGACGGTAAAACGGCTGACGACTGCGAAACTGAAGTTATTGACGCTGTTGGCAAAATGCTTAACGTTGCTAAAGATTTTGGCGTAACTTTATGCCATGAAAACGAGGCGAAAATTTACGGCGAAAGTCCAGCAAAATGCAAAAAACTTTTAGATACTTTTAAGGGTGAATTAAAGTGCGTTTTCGATATGGGTAACTTCGTTTTAGACGGATTTAAGCCTTATCCTGACGCGTACAAATTACTTTTCGATTATATCGAATATTTCCACATTAAAGACAGTTTATATGCTGGCGCTATCGTTCCACCAGGAAAGGGCGAATCACAAATTAAAAACATTCTTGACGACTATAAGTTAAACGGCAAAAAAGATACTTTTATTACTTTAGAGCCACACCTTCAAACTTTTGACGGATTGAACGCTTTAGTTGGTAAATCTTTTGACAATCCGTATAAATACGAAAGTGCAGAAGTAGCGTTTACTGATGCAGTTAGCAAAATAAAGGAATTATTATGAAAACTTTTGTAAAAGATAAATTAACCGTAGAAATTTTTGAAACCCGTAAAGAAATGGGTGAAAAAGCAGCAAGCGACATTTCTAAAAAATTTAACGAACTTATTGCAAAAAAAGGCGAAATTAACGTTATTTGGGCGGCTGCTCCATCTCAAAACGACGTTTTAAAAGCACTTACTGAAGATACTACTATTGCTTGGAATAAAATTAACGCTTTCCATATGGACGAATATATCGGTTTAGATAAAAACGCTCCTCAAGGCTTTGGTAACTTCTTAAAGAACGCTATTTTTGGTAAAGTTCCGTTTAAAAGCGTAAATTATATCGACGTTTCTGCAACTGACGCTGAAAAAGAAGCAGATAGATACGCAAGCGTATTATCAGCTAATAAAATCGACGTAGTAGTTTTAGGTATAGGCGAAAACGGACATATCGCATTTAACGACCCTCCGGTTGCTGATTTTAACGACCCACGCGTAGTTAAACCAGTTAAGCTTGACGAAGTTTGCCGTCAACAACAAGTTAACGACGGTTGCTTTAAAACTTTAAACGACGTTCCAACTCACGCTATCACTTTAACCGTTCCTACACTTTTTAATGCAGACTATTTATTCTGTATCGTACCTGCTCCAACTAAAGCAAACGCAGTGTACGAAACAATTAATGGTGAAATTTCTACTGCTTGCCCAGCGTCAATACTTCGTAAGCACGATAATGCTAAGCTTTATTTAGACGCAGATTCTTCTAAACGCTTATAAACGGCGTTATGCTGCGTTTCTATAAAATTTTATGTCTACAATAACCAACCAGGTTAATTGTAACCAAAAAATTTTAAGAGCCTTGTCTAACTTGTTTCTAACCGTTTAGATAGTTTAATTAATTACAGCCTTGTCTTGCTTGTTTCTAACCGTTTAGATAGTTTAATTAATGCCTTGTCTTGCTTGTTTCTAACCGTTTAGATAGTTTAATTAATTAATGCCTAGTCTTGCTTGTTTCTAACCGTTTAGTGAACTAAAAGGCTTTAAGCGTCGCAATACAACTACTATTATATTTATATA
>JAGBYC010000238.1 GCA_017628935.1 Clostridia bacterium
AGACGCCAAAAACTTTATTAAAAAAGAAAACGCTAAAATTTCAATTGCTGATAGTAACACTCCGAAAATCACTGCAATTATTGAAAATAAACCTATCGAGTTTTTAATTAAAACGGCTGAAGATATTAAAACCTCCATACCACCACTTAAAAACCCACCTACTATTGGCACAGACGTGTTTGTTAAGTGTTTTAAAATTTTAACCGAAATACCGTTATACTGTGAGTTAACGATGCTTTGGCTACCAAGCGACAATGAATATAACCCTAAAATAAGTAAAAGTAGCCATTTATACGTTTCACCGGTAGTTTTTTTAAGCCCAGTTAGTTTTACGGTGTCTGTTAAATTTGAAATTAAACTTACACTTGTTTCAAAGTATAAAAGTGGAATAAAAAGTTTAACTGAAAGCGCGCTTATTAAAAAAGATAAAAACGCTGTAAACGGCTTTATTATAGATACGCCAAAATTACCTATTAGCCCTGAAATTGAATACATTACCGGAAACACCGTTTCAACTGTTTTTGATAAAAAATTTAGTTTGTTTTCGGCGTATGAAAACACGGTTTCAACAACCTTAAAAATCATTATTACGCATATAGATACGCTGATATAATAAATTGTATTTTTAAGCCTATTATCGTTATTTTTGAAAGAAATTATATTTGCTAAATTGAATATAATTCCTATAATTAAAAGGTAAATAATTACCTTGCCACCAAAGTTATTAAAAGCGTTTAATATATAACTTTTTATAAGCGAAAAATCAAGTTTAAAGTTAGTAAAATCTCCCGTTAAAAATTGCAAAACTAAGTTTTTAAAAGTTAAGTTTTCACCGGTAATAGACGATATAAGTTCTAATAAAAAACCAAAATCTTCTTCGTTAATTCCGTTCAAAATTTCACTAATTACTTCTTCTTGCGATTCACTTGCCTTAGCCGTTTTTGTTGGCGAAAGCGACGCAAAAAAGGTGATAAAAATTATAAAAAATAAAACAAACTTTTTCATTTTAAAAACTGAGTTAAAGTTGTAATTAAAGTGTAAAATATAGGGCTTGCAGTAACTAAAATAATAAGTTTACCACTTAGCGATACTTTTGCACCTATGCCCGTTGCACCTAAATCAACGCATAAACTTTCAGTAAACTCAACAACGTAAGATATAATTATAATTTTTAAAACTATTTTAAAAACGTTTACGTTGATGTTTAAGCCGTAACTTAGTTCACTAAATAGTGAAATTGCCTTAGTTAAGTAGTCCACTATAAAAATTAGTAAAATTACGCCAGTTGCAATTAAGGTTAACGCGCTTAATTCTGAATTTAAACTTTTCAAGTACACGTAAATTATTAAGCCAACTACGGCTATAACTACAATTTTTAATATTTCCATTAATACAAATTAAAAATATTTTTAATTTCGTTAAACAAGTCGCCTACCATACCTATAACTAAGGTTAAAACGATAACAAGCCCTGCAATACCAACTAAAGTTGCAATATCGTCTCTATCCGACTTTTTTAAAATTTGACAAATAACGGTTATAACTATACCTATAATGCCTATTTTGAAAATAATATCTAAGTTATAGTTCATTAAATCACCACTAAAAATAGCATAAAGCCTATTGAAAACCCTATTTTTAAATACGCCGAATAATGTTTTTTAAACTCGTCATTTTTAACCTTTTCAACATCTAAAAAGGTATTATAATAACTTTTAACAGTAATAAGTTGTGATGCGCTATCACTTTTGCCTAATTCGTTAAAAAAGTTAGTTACGTCGTAAACTTCTTTTGCGTTTAAATAATTTGGTAAAGCAATTTGGCTATTTAAAATAAAATTATTTAAAACTTCAGTAAACTCAGTTAAAGCGTACGTTTCGTTTAAAAACACAGTTAAATCTTTTTTACCATAGGCTAAATTAGTTTCGTAACTTTTACAAAACGAACGTAGCGAAGAAAAAAATAAATATTCGTTTTTAAGTTTTTGCGCTTTAACCTTACCAAGCATAGAACATACTACTATTAGTCCAGCGCCTATAAATATGTTTAACATATAAAATTTAAGCAATTATCGTAAATTTTGTAAATTCTATTATTTAAAATTTTGTCAATATATACGTAGTAATTAAAAGTGTTATTATCAATAAAATTAGTAATTTTATCTTTAAAATTATCGTTGCCGTGCATACTTGCAATTACGTTTACACCACTTTTTACAGCCGTAATTACTGCGCTTATATCTTCACTTGAAACAAGTTCATCACAAACTAAATATGTGGGGTTACGCGTACGTACGTCATGTGTAAACCCGTAATTTTTACTTGAAAACGTTAAAACGTCAACCGTATTGCCTAAATAAAAGGCGCTATTATTGCTTTTAACGGCAATTTCGTTGCGTTCGTCTACAACTACAACGTTTTCATTAAATTTGTTAGAAATTTGCCTTACAAGGTCACGCAAATAAGTTGTTTTACCAACTCCACTTTTTGAAACTACCAAAACGCTACCACCTTTAAAAATTTTTAGTAGTGATAACGAAACGTTTTTAACGTCGTTTGGAATTCGCACGCATAATGACGAATAGTTTTTAATTGTTGAAACAATGCCGTCAACATACACAATTTCGCCTGCTAAACCTATTCTTTCGCCGTATTCAGTAGTAATAAAACCACGCTTTATATATTCGTCGTAACCGTATACGGAGCGTTTACAGGCTAATAACACAATATTTTCAAGCATTTTACTTGTTACGGTAACTTTGTTTAAGAAAATAACGCCCAAACTTGTATAAATTTGTGGATTAGCGTTTACACGTAGCCGAATTTCGTTTACGTTTTTAAGTTTTTTAACTTCTTTTTCAATTTCGTCTGGCAAATATTCAAACACGGTATATTATATTTTGTCCACACGCGTTTAATTCCTATTTTTTGCATAAAAAAAGAGCAACTATAAAGTTACTCTTATTTTTATTAAATTACTTTCTAACTAAGCAAACAAGTGTTTCTACGTGGGTCATAAGGTCAAAAGGTATATTTTTGTGCCAAAAACGGGGGTGGAAACTCCAAAAGGTATATTTATTACCAACCTTCATACAGTATTCGCTTCTTGCCGTCCTCGTCTATCGCGTGTATAAAGCAATCGTAAAAACGATTTGTCATATAATCCTCTTCTTGATAATTGTAGTAAAGGATAATTTTGAATATGTTTTTACCTTTTATTGCGAGCTCTGCGTAGTTGGGCTTTTCAATATGTAAAGGCTTTAACCCATCAATTGTGGTGTCACATACGATTATTTTTTTGCCACAGTCCTTACATTTGCACATAACAGAGATTTGCTTGTTGTTTTTTATCAACCAAGGGATAAGGATTCCTTTTGTTTTCTTTCCTGTATGCGATACATAAAAGCATTCGTTTCCGCAATCGCAAACAAGGGAGGCTTCTATTGCCACCTTGTCCACCTCTTTTAGTATTTTCAGATTATCAATAATCCTTAGCCTACTCATCAAAACTTCTCCTTTCGATATGTTATACCAAACTGCT
>JAGBYC010000239.1 GCA_017628935.1 Clostridia bacterium
GTCTATTGCGTTAGCGCCGTTTAGCGTTCCTGTTGGTAATATGCTTTTAGGTATAAATAGTTCTTTAATACTTGATATTCCACTTATGGTATTCGTTATGGCGTTCTTAACTTTACCAACGCTTTTAACTAAAAAGTTAAAAAGATACCAAGGTATTTCTTTATTAGTTATTTACGCAGCGTTTTGCGTTTTACAATTCGTTTTATAAAAAACAGCAAACAAAAAAGGAAGTTTTTAAACTTCCTTTTTTTATTTTACTTATTAAAATAAGCTTTATAGGTTTTAGAGGACTTAACGTTAGGCGACTTGCAAGCAGGTATAACTATTTTTTCACTATTTAATGGATTAACGCCAACGCGTTCTTGCTTTTGTTTAAGTTCAAAAGTAGCAAATCCAGAAATGTGAACGTATTCGCCGTTTTCTAAACACTCGGTAACCGTGTCTATAAACTTAGCAACGTAGTCTTCCGCCTCCTTAATTGTTACGCCAAGCCTGTCAGCGTAAACCCTTGTAAACTCACTTTTATTCATAAAATAACCCCCTAAATGCGTAAAAAACGCATATTTTAACTCAATTATACCACAAATTTGAATAATTTCAATACTTTTTGTAAAATTAGTGCTTATTTGGTAATATCGCACAAATTTGATTGTGTTTATTTGTATTGACAAATTAATTAATAAATATTAAAATATTATATATATTATTATTTTTATTTGTTGTAGATTATATACTTCAAAGTAAAAGGGTTTTATGCTTAGTAAAGAAAAACTTTTAGAAGGCTTAAATGCGAAAAGCCTTTCAACAAGATGCAAATCGCTAAAAAAACTTTTAAAATTAGAAAGTTTTAATAGTGAACTTGCTCCTGTTAGTAAGGAAATTGTTCCATTGCACTTCTCGTCTAATATGTATTATTCGTCGTATTCGCCAACGTTATGTGCTTATTTAGCGCATAAGTGTGGGTGCTTTGCGCTTGCTGTTAACGACTATGCTACCGTTAGCAGTTATAAAGAACTTAAAAAAGCGTGTGAGATTTTAAAAATGCCTTACGCTTGCGGTTACCACGTTTATACAGAGCCTTTGTTTAATGAAAAAAAGGGCGTAGTGTTTGGTTACGGCGTTGCTAACCTTTATCAAAAAGCGTTAAATGAAGATTTAAAAGAATTTCGCTTAACTAAATTAGAAAACGTTAAAAAAATTATTAAAAGAATAAATAAGGTTTTACTTCCGTTTAACTTATCAATTAGTGAAAGGGAAGTAATAGATAAGAAAAAGGTAAAAAAAGGTGGTTCAGTTACTGAAAAGGACGTTGCCAAGCATTTAGCCGAAAAGTTAGTTAAAAAATACGGCAAAGGCGAAGAACTTTTAAAGTTTTTAAAAGTCGCTTTAAGGGTTGATAGTTGTGAAAAAGAACTTCCGTTTTTAATAGAAACTGAAAATACTTATTTTGTTGAAGATTTAACTAAAGTTATATATCTTAATTACCAAATATTCCAATCTAAAACTAAAAATAAAGTTGTTGATAGCGTTTTAGCAATAAA
>JAGBYC010000240.1 GCA_017628935.1 Clostridia bacterium
CGTGAACGCTTATTTCAATACCTTCGTTTTTAAACGCATTGCCTATTTCAATTGCCTTTTTATCTGAAATATTAACGCCCCTACCAAAAGAGTATTCAAAGGCGTCAAGCCCCATATTTTTTACCCATTTAGGCGAAAGGGTGCTATCAGTTAAACCAGCGTTATGAAATGCTTCGCTATTTCCACTAGGACCGAATTTAATCATACAAACTCCTTTTATCTTCAAGTAATTGCGCCTTTAATTCTTCAACGCTATTAAACTTAATAATATCGCGCATAAAATCAATAAAATAAACAGTTAAATTAACGCCGTATAAATCGCCACAATAATCGTTTATATACGTTTCAATAACTTCGTTATTGCCATTAACTGTCGGCTGAGTTCCTACGTTGGTAATTGCTTTATATTTTACGCCGTTAATTATAACTTCAGTTTTATATACGCCACGCTTTAATGGTGTTTTACTTTCATCAATTTTTATGTTTGCAGTAGGAAATCCTATAACGTTACCTAAGCGTTTACCTTTAATAACTTCACCCGAAATAAAGTAGTTATCGCCAAGTAATTCGTTCGATTTTTTAACGTTGCCTGTTAAAAGTAAATTTTTAATAGTGTAGGTTGAAATTTTATTGCCACTATTATCAACAACTTTATTTACAACTGATAATTCTACACCACTTTCGTTACACTTTTCAAGTAAGGTTTTTACGTTTCCTAAAGCGTTTTTACCATAAGTAAAATCTTCACCACAAACTAACGCTTTTACGTTTATAGTTTTAAATAAAACGTTAATAAAATCGTCGCTACTTGTTTTTAAAAATTCGCCTGTAAGTTCAGCGTAAACTACCCTTTCAATTCCTTCGTTTTCAAGCCTTTTAATTCTTTCAGTAAACGAAAAAACTTCTCCGTTGCCCTTGAAATTACCCGTAAAAATAAGCGCGGTAGGAGTTGCGTTTAACTTTTTAGAAAGCAAAACGGCGTTTTTAAGTAAAACTTTATGACCGATATGCACAGAGTCAAAATAACCAAGTGCTAAAACGGTATTTTCTTTTACAACTTCTTTAAAACTTACTATCTTCATTTTAATCTTTTACGTATGCTTTTATAGTTAAATTATTATCTAAAACTTCACAAACTCCAACGTAGCTATTTTGATAAAAAACACTATATAATCCGTTAGGGTTTTCAACGACGCAACGTCTACCGTTAATAAGGTCGTTAAATTTATCGATAGATAAATTTATTGTTTCAAAATTAACAACGGTTTCGGGCTTAATAAGTGCCTTTAAAACGTCGTTTATATCGTTTATATTTTCTATTAAAATTGAGTTGTTTTCAGTAAATAATCCACTTTGAAAACGTTCTAATTTAGTCATAGTTGCATAGGTGTTTAAGGCGTACGCTAAGTCGCGACAAATAGAACGAATATACGTTCCTCCCTTGCAAAAAATAGTGAAATTATAGGCGTTTTCGCAGTCTGTTTTTTCTACTTTAATGTCGGTAATTACTACCTTTTTAGGCTTTAAATCAACTGCTATACCTTGCCTTGCAAGTACGTAACTACGCGTTCCACCAACGTTTTTTGCGCTATAAGCAGGTGGAACTTGTTCAACTTCGCCTATTAAACCTTTAACGGCAACTAAAATTTCTTCATAAGTAGGAATTTTACCACCGTCAGCAACAACCTTGCCCTCAGCGTCTAACGTGTCCGTTTCATAGCCAAAAGTAAAAGTTGCCCTATATTTTTTATCTTTATCAAGCAAATAGTTAAATAAACGCGTGCACTTACCTATGCCAACGGGTAAAACGCCCGACGCCATAGGGTCTAAAGTGCCCATATGACCACATTTAACCTTTTTGCCTAATATTTTTTTAATTTTGTTTAAAGCATAAGCCGAGGTTATTCCACTCGGCTTATATAAATTTATAAATCCATTCATTTTAAATTCTTTGTTTAACGTTATAGGTAAGTTTATCGATAATATCTTCTTTATAGCCGTTTAAAACTGCGCCACTTGCTAAAATATGACCGCCACCACCGTATAACGACGCTATTTCGTTAACGTTAACTTTACCTTTACTTCTAAAACTAATTTTATAGCGTTTATCTGCCGTTTCAAGTAATGAAATTGCTACTTCTACCCCTGCAACTGAAAGAGGAAAATCTATAAATCCTTCAGTAATGCTATCGTCACCACCAGACGCTATAACGTCAGCGCGTGAAATAGAAATAAACGCTAAAGCACCGTCTAACTCATAACGAATATTGCTAATAGTTTTAGCAAAAAGTTTAGCACGCTCTTTAGATTGTTCTTTAAACGCTTTGTAAACTACTAAGTTTAAATCGCCACCTAAACTGATAAGGTTAGACACAGCGCTCATAGTATCGCTTG
Organism: Clostridia bacterium; assembly: GCA_017628935.1. GTDB lineage: Bacteria > Bacillota > Clostridia > Christensenellales > Borkfalkiaceae > HGM11412. The sequence continues at coordinate 2,395 of JAGBYC010000240.1, forward strand.
TAACGTTGCTGTGCGCAAAATTACCAGTATCTGTAACCATACCTAAAAGTAACGCGTTAGCAATAGTTTTAGTTACGTTAACGCCTAACTCTTTTACAATTTTAAATATAATTTCCGTATTAGCGGCAGTATTTTCAACATAGTTGAAATCTGCATAACGCGTATTAGAAATATGATGGTCGATATTAAACTTAATTTTACCCTTTTGGTAAACGGAATAAGCATCTGAAAACATAACTTCGGCAGAACAATCAACGCTAATTACAGCGTCGTACTCGCTAACCGTTTTAACGTATTCAGCCGACTTTTTATAAAGGTTAACCCCGTCGATAAAAGCATATTTACTAGGAATATTGCCTTCACAACATAAATCGGCTTTAATACCTAAACCCTCTAACGCATTTTTAAGCGCTATTGCCGACCCGATAGTATCCCCGTCAGGACGGTTATGGCTAAAAATAAGCGCAGACTTAAGTTTTTTTAAGTTGTTAGATATTTTCGCTATCGTCATTATTTTCTCCGTAAGTAA
>JAGBYC010000241.1 GCA_017628935.1 Clostridia bacterium
CGCCTATTAAATATTTTAATAAGGAAATTAACGGAGCGTATAAAGAATTAGAACGTGGCGCAGAACTTAAACTTTTATCAATGTTACCAAAAGAGTTAAGTGAAGAATACGCAAAATCAGTTATTCCAGACGAAAATAGTGAAGAGTATAAAATTATGAAACTTGCCGATAAAATTGCGGCGTATATTAAATGCGTTGAAGAAGTTAAGGCAGGTAATAAAGAGTTTGTTAAAGCCAAAAAAACTATTAAACACGACTTAGATTCTTGCACGCGTGACGAAGTTAAATATTTTATAAAAAATATTTTACCTTGCTATGAAAAAACCTTAGACGAACTTGATTAGGAGGTTTTATGGTTATAACTATAGGTAGAGAGTTTGGCAGTGGTGGTAGAGAAATAGGTAAGCGCTTAGCAGACGAACTTAATATTTCTTATTACGATAAGGAAATTATTAAACAAATTTCAAATAACGGTATGTTCAACGAACAGTACGTTGAATCGATTATTGAAAACGGGCTTGGTAGTGGCTACTTTTATACCTTTGGTCAAACGTTTGCTCATATGCACGTAGTTGCAGATAGCACTATGATTGACGTTATTAGTGAACAACGTAAAGTTATAAATAAAATTGCAAGTACAAACTGCGTTATAGTAGGTAGATGTGCAGACGTTATTTTAGAAGATAAAAACGTTTTTCGTATCTTCGTTTATGCTGATGAAAAGTCAAAAATAGCACGTTGCCGTAGCCGTGCAAGAGAGGGCGAAAATCTTACCGATAAAGAAATTATTAAAAAAATGAAATCTATTGATAACGGTAGAAAAAAATTGCACTCAATTTTATCTTCTTCAACTTGGGGTGATAAGATGGGTTACGACCTTATGGTTAATACTTCAGGCGTTGAAATTAAAAAAATAGTGCCTATTATAGCAAATTATATTCGCAATTATTTTAATAAGTAAAAAAATAATCCCACTACTTTGTAGTGGGAATTTTTTATATTTCGCCAGCCGTTTTTTCAAAAATGAAATTATCGGCGTATTTTTTTGCTTTTATAAGTTCTTCAGGTGTTTTTATAGTATAACATAAAACGTAATAGTTTTTAGTGTGCTTTAAGTCGCTAGGAATTTCGTTTAAATTCACGTTTAAAAAGTCAATTTTCATAAAGAATTTAAACAAGTATTTACGCATAAACCACATAACGATTTTAGGCACGTTCATACTGTTAACGCTTGTTGTTAAAACGCCAACAATAAAATTAGGTGCTAAACGGCTAACGCGCTTAACAATTATAGGGTTAAAACTTTGAACGGCAAATTCGCCCTTATAATTTTTAAGTGCTGATACAACCTTTTCTTCAATGCCTTTACGCTTTCCTTGGTCTTTAATTTCAATTAAAATAGGCGTTCTGCCGTCAACTAAATTTAAAAATTCGTTAAACGATAAAATAGGGTAATCACTACCGTTTGGGCGAAGTGACTGAATTTCGCTAAAAGTCATTTGTCTTACGTCTTTATCAATGCCACAAAGCCTTGACGCGTTTACGTCGTGATAGCAAAATAATACCCCGTCGCTACTTTCGTGAACGTCCATTTCAATAGCGTAACCCATTTTTATAGCAAGTTCGTAAGCAGGGGCAGTGTTTTCAGGTATGCCGTCACCAAACAAGCCAC
>JAGBYC010000242.1 GCA_017628935.1 Clostridia bacterium
CAATTGCAACAAAATATACGTGGTTTTTATGATAATATATAATTACAAAAAAATAAAGGAGCGTAATTATGAAATTTTATAAATGTAATATTTGTGGAAACGTTATCACTCATGTAAATAAAGAGGCTAACAAAGTTAGTTGCTGTAATAAAGAAATGGTTGAACTTGTTGCTAATACAGTTGAGGCGTCAACTGAAAAACATATTCCAGTTTACAACGTAATAGGCAACGAAGTATTTGTTAAAGTTGGCGAAGTAACTCACCCTATGCTAAACGAACATTATATTACTACTATTTGCGTTGAAACTGACAAGGGTGTTTATATTAAAAAACTTTTACCTAACTTGCCACCTGAAGCATCATTTAAAATTGCCGACAACGAAAAAATTATTGCCGTTTATGAATACTGTAACTTACACGGCTTATGGAAGGCTTAATAAATATTAAAAATATTTAGTTTTTTTATAAAAAAGTATTGAAATTGTAAGCGTAATTGTGTTAAAATAATCATACAACTTAAACACTTTTAAGGAGAAAATTATGAAAAGAAGTGAAATAAATAAAGCACTTAAAGAACTTGAAGCAATGTGCGAAAAATATTCTTTTTCTTTACCTCCATTTTGTCATTTTACTCCAGACGAATGGAAAGAAAAAGGTAGCGAATACGACGAAGTACGCGACTGTATGCTCGGTTGGGATATAACTGACTTTGGCCTTGGCGACTTTGATAAAGTAGGTTTTTCGTTAATAACCATTAGAAACGGTAATAGAAAAATGGTTGACAAATACCCTAAAGTTTACGCTGAAAAATTATTATACCTTAAAGAAGGTCAATACGCGTGCAACCACTTCCACTGGTCTAAAACTGAAGACATTATTAACCGTGGTGGCGGTAACGTATTAATTCGCGTTTACAATTCTTTACCAAACGAAGAAATTGACTATGAAAGCGACGTAACCGTTCATACTGACGGTAGAACTTACACAGTTCCAGCAGGTACACAAATTAAGTTAACCCCTGGTGAAAGTATTTTTATTCAACAATACTTATATCACGACTTTGCCGTTGAAGAAGGCTCTGGCCCAGTATTACTTGGCGAAGTTTCTGAATGTAACGACGATAATACTGACAATCGTTTCAACCCACCAGTTGGTAGATTCCCTGCTATTGATGAAGATGAAGCGCCATATCGTTTACTTTGCAACGAATACCCTAGCGCAACATAATTTTAATAAATTAAAAGGTACGCTTTTTAGCGTACTTTTTTTATTTGCGTTTATCTATTTTATAAGTTGGAACTAATTCTTTAACAAGTTCTTTCATTGACGAAGTTTCGTTATGCGCTTCAACGTAAAGTTTATCAAGCGTAGACCAGAAATTATCTTCATCAAGTTCAATAGGTTTTGCAACGCTAATTGAACCGTTAGCAGTTTTTTGTAAACCTTCTTCTTCCATAAGGCGTTCTTCATAAAGTTTTTCGCCCGGTCTAAGGCCAGTACATTTAATTTCAATATCAACGTTAGGTTCTAAGCCAGAAAGTTTAATAAGGTTGTACGCTAAGTCGTAAATTCTTACAGGTTCGCCCATATCAAGAACGAAAATTTGACCACCCTCAGCGTACGCGCCTGCTTGTAATACAAGTGAAACGGCCTCTGGTATAGTCATAAAGTATCTAATAATATCTTTATGAGTAACCGTTACCGGACCACCCTCTTCAATTTGCTTTTTAAATAACGGAATAACCGAACCGTTACTACCTAAAACGTTACCAAAACGAACGGCAACGAACTTAGTTTTTTTACTGCGCTTTCCTATCGTTTGAATAATCATTTCACAAATACGTTTGGTAGCGCCCATTATGTTAGTTGGGTTAACGGCTTTATCAGTTGAAATTTGAACGAACGTTTCAACTTCGTATTTATCGGCGCACTTTGCTAAGTTAAGCGTGCCGTATACGTTATTTTTAACTGCTTCGTTAGGGCTTGTTTCCATAAGTGGAACGTGCTTATGCGCTGCAGCGTGAAAAACAATTTCAGGACGGTGTTTTGCAAACAAGTCGTCAAGTTTAACTTTATCACGAATACTACCTATTAAAGTAAGTAAATTAAGGGTTGGGTATTTGCGTTTAAGTTCTTGCTCTATTTCGTAAGCATTATTTTCGTAAATATCAAAAATAATAAGCTTGTCTGGATGATGCGACGCTATTTGACGACATAGTTCGCTACCTATTGAGCCACCGCCACCCGTAACTAAAATGGTTTTACCTTCAATATATCCCATAATTTCGTCAAGGTTAACCTTTACTTGCTCACGGCCTAAAAGGTCGGCAATATCAACCTCACGCAAGCTTGAAACTGAAACTTGGCCAGACGCTAATTGATATACGCCCGGTAAAATTTTAACTTGAACGCCCGTTGAATTACAAATAGTTACGATTTCTGCCACGCGTTTTTTACTAATTGACGGCATACAAACGAAAATTTCGTCAATTCTATACTTAAACACTACGTCAGGAATATCTTCAATAGTGCCAACTACTTTAACTTCACAAACTTTGCGTTTAAATTTAAAATCGTCGTCATCAACAATACAAACTGGTTCGTAGTTGATTTTATCAGAACTTTGCATTTAACGAAGAATAATTTCGCCAGCGTTTCCTCCACCAACTATTAATACACGCGTTTTTTTGCTGTTGC